>CAJFUU010000058.1 GCA_904420265.1 uncultured Clostridia bacterium | reverse complement strand
CCCGACGATTCCATCATCCCCTTCACCCTGGAGAGCCTTGTGAGCGCGATTTGCGTTTCCGGCAGTTACATCGGCAATTGCACCTTCGAAATCACCATCTGCGTCACCATCGTTTTGAAGGTGCTCGCGGAAGTGGACATCATGGTGCCCACCTACGGCTTCTGCGAGATTCCGCCTGCCGAGGAATTTGCGGAATCGGTATGCGACGAGTTCTTCTCGCTCCCGCTTTTCCCGCAATCGAGCTGCGCCTTTGAGGAAGTCGGCAGCGATGCGGCGGCGGGCGCAACCACTACGTTCAACGGCAGAACCGTTTCCTGCCCCGGAACACAGCCCACGTCCGGTTGCTGCGGCCGCGTATCGACCTGCTCCAACTGCGGCACAACCTGCCAGTGCTCCGGGTCTATCTGCCCGCGCTGCGGCTCGACCATGTCGAGCCTGAGCTAAGGGGCCGGCCCGCGCCGCGGCCGCCGGCAAAAAGAAGGCCGCTACACGCGCGGAGGCCCCCTGGCCGCGTTCAAATACGCGCCGGAAACCGAAGCCCCGGTTTGTTTACGAAAGCCTCCGGCGCTTCATCCGGCCCGCCCCCGCCCGGGGCGGGCCTTGGCTTGTCCAAGAAGTACTTTTACAAGCTGGCGGGCAAAGGAATATCTCCCCGTCGGGCGCCGTATCTCAAATTTGCATTTGAGGCACGGCATTTTCGTCTTTGGCGAACCCGTCTTGTTCGTTTTTTGCTCTGGAAAATGGGGCCAACGCAAAATTGCCTCGTACCATACGTACATGCCGTCGGGTACGGCGAAAGCGCGAAATGGCTTCCGCTCTCTTGAAGTTTTTTGACGTCTCGCATCCCCCGCCCGGGGCGGGCCTTTCCCTATGGACATCCCTTCCCGTCGGTGATAAAATGATACCATCCGCCAGGAGGAGAGGCCGGTCATGCTTAGACAGATTCGCTATTTTCAGGCCGTCGTGCGCAACAACAGCTTCACCGAGGCCGCGGAAGAATGCCATATCTCCCAATCCGCCGTTTCCCAGCAGATACAGGCGCTGGAACGCGAACTGGGCTTCGCCCTGCTGGAGCGCAAGAATCGCAAATTTGCGCTCACGCCCGCCGGAGAATACTTCTACCGCAAGAGTCTGGTGCTGCTTGCCGATTATGAACGCATTCGCACGGAGGCGGCGAAGCTCGCCCATGCCGGGGAAGCCGCCCTGCACATCGGCTGTCTGCGCGGCTATGGCGGGCGGGAATTTCGCCGCCCCTGGATCTGTTCGCCGCCGAACATCCGGGCGTTTCCCTCAAAATTGAACAGGGCAACCACGAAGAATTGTTTGAGGGCCTGCGCGCCGGGCGAATGGACTTCGCGTTCAGCGACCAGCGCCGGGCGTTTTCCAACGAATACGTCAACCGCATTCTGTACACGGGCAACTGCTTTGTTGAAATCTCGGCGCGCAGCCCCCTGGCGGCGCTGGCGTCGGCAACGCTGCAGGAACTGAAAAACACGCCTTGCATATTGGTCTGCTCGCCTTCTCAGCAAGAGACGGAGCGGAATTACTGCCGCGACGTCATCGGCTTTCAGGGCGATTTCCTGTTCGCGGAAAACCTGGAGGAGGCGCGGCTGCTCGTCATCGGCGAAAACGGCTTTATGATCGGCTGCGGTGCCGGCGGCGAAGACGATCCCTCCATCCGGCGCATACCCCTGCTGCGCGGGCGCGCGCCGGTTACCCAAACGCTCTGCGCCTTCTGGAAGCAGGGGCGCCCCAGCCCGTTTGTGGAGGCCCTCGCGGCCATTCTCAGGGAGCAATTTCAAATTCATTAGAAAAACTTATTTTATCGTCTTGAAATCCATATTGATTTATAAGCTCTGCTTTTGTAGAATGGATACAGAACGCAGGGAGGTGTTCCTATGGCAAGCAAGGACGTAATGATTCTGACCGGCGCGGGGCAGATCGGCATGGCCATCGCCCGCCGCGTAGGTTACGGCAAGAAAATTTTTGTGGGAGACAAGCGGCTGGAAAATGCGCGCGCCGTGGCCAGGACAATGAACGACGCTGGCTTTGACGTAACGCCGCTGGAAATGGACCTTTCCTCCCGCGCCTCCATCCGATCTTTCATCGCCGCGGCGCAAAATGCGGGCGAAATCTCCATACTCGTCAATGCCGTCGGGGTTTCCCCCAGCCAGGCTTCCATCGAAACGATTCTGAAGGTGGATTTGTATGGCACGGCCGCGCTTTTGGAGGAGGTGGGCAACGTCATCGCTCCCGGCGGCGTGGGCGTGACCATTTCCAGCCAGTCCGGCCATCGCATGCCGCAACTTACGGCGGAGGAAGACGCGCTGCTGGCCTGCACTCCGGCGGAGGCGTTGTTGACGCTGGACATTCTCCAGCCCGGCCGGATTCGCGATACACTGCACGCCTATCAGATGGCCAAGCGCTGCAACGAAAAGCGGGTGATGGCCGAGGCCGTGCGCTGGGGAAAGCGCGGCGCGCGCATCAACTCAATTTCTCCGGGCATCATTGTAACGCCCCTGGCCATCGACGAGTTCAACGGCCCGCGCGGCGACTTCTACAAAAATATGTTCGCCAACTGCCCGGCCGGACGGCCCGGCACGGCCGACGAGGTGGCGAATGTGGCCGAACTGCTGCTGGGCGAAAAGGGCGCCTTCATCACCGGCGCGGATTTCCTCATCGACGGCGGCGCCACGGCTTCTTACTTCTATGGCCCCTTGAAGCCGTAAACCGGTTCGGCAGGATGTTGGACAGGGCGGCAAACCGGCGAGCCGGGAAAGCCCGCAAGGCGCGGCAGGCAAAAATTGCTCCCCCGTACGAAAAATAATTTGCATTCCGGCGTCCCCGCCCATCGCGGCGGGGCGCTTTTGCGCAGCCGCTTCGTTCGCCGCGTCAAACGGCCGCCTTTGAAGCCATGGTTTTGAGCGGTTTGCGGCGCAAAAAATGCCATTTCCGCCCCTGGCCGGGAATTGTATTTCCGTGGATTCCCTGTATAATAGAAATAAGCGCTGCGCATGCCGGCCCGCAATAGCGGCGTCCGCCATGGCGCGCCGAAAGCCGGAAAAATCGGGCCTTTCCGCTCCCACGGGCGGCCGGTTTTTTTAAGGCCGGACAGGGAGGCACACGGCCGCGATGAACACGCGTTTTGGAAAATTTATCGGTACGAACGGCTTTGGCAAGCTGTTTTTCGCCTTTTCTCTGGCAATCATACTCTGCGCCGCTTGCATAAACGGCCTTGCAATCGGGCGGCTTTGGGACAATTCCTGGCTGCCGGCCGCCGTGGGCTTGCTCTATGCGGCCGCAGGGCTTTTGGTATTGACGCAGAAAGAAGCGACGAAGCGGCGGACAAGCAGAGGATTTGGCGTATTCCTCGGTTTTTCCACATGCTTCTTTATTTACGACGCTCCGCTTCTGCTGCTTTGGAAAATTTGCGCCGCCATCGCCCAATTTTCGGAAAAGACAAACGCCGCCGGCGTCCTTTGCGCGGATGGGCTTGCCGCCATAACGGTAGCGGGCGGGTATTTGCACACAAAGGTCGTAAAATGCCGCTCTTATTCCATCCCTGTGGGGCAAAGCGGCATGGGCTGCCGCATCGCCCTGTGCAGCGACATCCACCTGGGCGCTTTTGTGCGGGAGAAACACGTGCGGAGGATTGTGGAAAAAATAAACGAACTCGAGGCCGATTTGGTGGTGATTTGCGGGGATATTATCGACGCTGGCAACCAAATCCTGTCCGATGCCGGCGCTCTTGCCAAAATCAGCGCGGAATTTCAGAAAATATCTTCAAAAGAAGGGGTTTTTGCCGTACTGGGCAATCACGATCCCCAGGCGGAGAACGCGGCGTTTTTGCGTTTCCTGCAAGACGCCCACATACGGCTTTTGCACAATCAATCTATCCGCCTTTCCAAAATCAACCTTATCGGCAGGACGAACGCAAGCAACAATCGCCGCCTGCCGCTGGAAGATTTTGCCGATAAAATCGAGCCTTCCATGCCCGTCATCATCCTGGACCACGATCCTTGCGGCATTCCGGAAGCCGCTCAATTCGGCGCCGATTTGGTGCTGTGCGGCCATACCCATCGGGGCCAGTTTTTCCCGATCACCTATTTTACAAAATGGGCGAACGGCAGGCATTTTTTCTATGGGCATGAACAATTCGGAAAAACGCATGCGGTCATTTCGTCCGGAGCCGGTTTTTTCCAGCTTCCCATCCGCATCGGCACGGATAACGAAATCGCCGACATCCGGCTTACGCAATAGAGCGGCGGCAACCTCTGGCAAAATGTCGCTCTGACCTGAACGCTGGCGCAACGGCCAGCGAAGCGCCCCGATTTTCCATAGGGAAGATACTTTCTCCCCCACCGCCGGCGCGCCGAAAAGCAGGGTCACGGCGTCTCCAAAGCACATATTCATGCCAGGGCCGTGGTCGCGCGTTCCTGCGCGCGGTTTTGGGTTTCAGCGCTCTCCACGCGCACAAGCCGCGCCGTGTTCCCCTTCTCCCGCTCCGGAAGTTTTCCGGGCGCATCCATTCCCCAACGCTCGACCCCAAAGCGCATGCCGGCAATGCCGGAAAGTCCTGTGCCCCGCTCCCAGCGGTCAACGGCTT
>CAJFUU010000057.1 GCA_904420265.1 uncultured Clostridia bacterium | reverse complement strand
TTACAAGTACGCCCGCCGTCAGTGGTCTTTGTGCGACAACGAGATGCTCAAGTACGCCTGGCTGCGCGATTTTGACCGCGCCATGCTGAAGTTCGCCCGCAAATACCGCGTGCTCTCCAAACGCGGGGCGATCAATCTGTGGGTGGATCAGGACCGCAAGCTGCTGGCTTTCTGCAAGGGCGACCTGATCTATCTGTTCAACTTCCATCCCACCGAATCGCCCACAAACTTCTTCCTGCCCACGCACCCGCTGGGCGAGGGCGAATACCGCGCCGTATTTTCCAGCGACGAAACGGCCTTCGGCGGCAACGGCAACATCAGCGAGGACTATGTGTATCAGGCCAGTAACGTGCCCGGCCACGGCGTGGGCTTTGAAGTGTACATTCCCAGCCGTACGGCTGTGGTGTTCAGGCACGTATGACGACGCTTTCGCGCTTCAAAGCGGGCTTGTGAACAATTTATGTTGCGCATTCTCCCTTCTTTTTGTTATACTATGCGCATACCAAAGAGGAGGGAGAATTCCATGTACACAAGCAACACGCCCGGGAAGACGGGCAAACCCGGTCCATTTGGCATTCCCCGCAAGACGCTGGCCATCGTGCTGGCCGTCGTCGTCATCGCGGCGCTGGTCGTGTTTCTGACGGCGTTTTCGCCGTTTGTGACCGTCCCTGCCGGGCACACCGGCGTTGTGACTACATTCGGCCGCGTGGAGGACTACACACTGGGCGAGGGCTTCCATCTCAAAAGCCCGCTCAAGCAGGTGGTGCTCATGGACACGCGCACGCAACGCGCCTCGCTGACCATGCAGGCCTTTTCCAGCGACATCCAGCAGGTGGACGTGGTTTGCTCCGTCAACTACGCCGTCGAGCGCGAAACCTGCCAGCGGCTCTACCAGCGCGTAGGCATGAATTACTACGCCAACATCATGGAACCGCGGATACTGGAAAACGTGAAAACCGTATTCGCGCGCTATACCGCCGAAAATCTGATGGATGCGCGCAACACGCTTTCCCAGCAGATTATGGAACTTCTGGGGCCGGAAATGGCCGAATACGGCATAACGGTCACATCTGTGGCAATTGAGAATGTGGACTTTACCGACGCCTTTACCGACGCTGTGGAGCAAAAGCAGGTTGCCGAACAGACCCGTCTGCGCGTGGAAACCGAGCAGGCCCAGCAAACCGCCGTGGAAGAAGCTACGGCCGAGCGGCGCATCATCGCCGCCAACGCCGAAGCTGAAGAGCGCGCCATCCTTGCCGAGGCCGACGCAAACGTCGCCCGCATCAACGCCGACGCCGAGAAGTACCGCGGCGAACAGCAGGCGGCGGCCAACGAGGCCTTGGCGGCCTCGCTCACAGAAGAACTGATCGCCTATTATCAGGCGCAACAGTGGAACGGCCAGCTTCCCAGCGTGTACGGCGGCGCAAGCTTGCCCATTCTGGAAATGGGCGAAGTTGCGCAGCCCGCCGCGGAAGAAACCGCCGCGAGCGTAACGGAGGACGAAAACGGGTAACCCCTTTGCCCGCCGAGAGTGTTTATCCGGCGGACAAATTGTGTATATTATAAGACGGAGGGCTGTGCGATGAAGCGCGAGGCAACGGTCATTGAAGTAAACGGCCGTCTGGTGGCCGAAGTAGTGCGCACCGAAGCGTGCCAGCAGTGCCGCGCCTGTCAATTTGGCCAGACCGAAAGCATACTGGTGGAGCTGCCCAAGGGCAATTTTCATCCGGGCGACCGGGTGGAACTGACGTTGGAGGAAGGCCGCTTTGCGCGGGCGTCGCTCTTGGCCTATGCCCTGCCGGTGTTGCTTTTGTTCGTGGGGTTGCTCGCCGCCGCGTTCCTGAATTTCCCCGAAATCTGGCAAGCCGCATGCGCGCTGGCTGGGCTGGGGCTGGGCCTTCTGATAATCAAAATTCTGGAGCCGCGCTTGCGCCGTTTGCGGCCGGAGGCGCGGCCCTGTGAAAAAAAGGAGGAATAAACTGTGTCTGAACAGATTCTCAACCTCAAGGGCAGTGATTTGACCGAGGCCAAGCTGGCTTCCCTGGGCAAGGTATTGGTGGATTTCTGGGCGCCCTGGTGCGGTCCCTGCCGCATGGTGGCCCCCATTTTGGAGCAGGTGGCTGCGGAGATGAACGGCAAAGCCACCATCGCCAAGGTCAACATCGACGACAATCCGGACGCCGCGGCCCAGTATGGCGTTTCCAGCATTCCCACCATGATCCTGTTTGTGGATGGAAAGGAAGCCGCGCGCATGATCGGCGCCAACCCCAAAGGCGCGATTGTGGACTTCATCAACGGCCAGAATTGAGTTTTCACGTTAAATCGTGCGCACAAGCGCGATTTGCGCGGGTTTTTGTGGTATACTTATGGTGGATAAAGAGGTCTGCCATCCAATCAATGTGCCGGCATCTGCCGGCGCATTTTCTTTGCAGGGCAAGCCGTGTTTTGCGTGGCCGCGCGCGTCGCCGGCGGCTGCGTGAGGATAAAGCATCTAAAAAAACAATGTGCAAAATGAGAGGAGGGGTTTTTCTGTCCCAGAAAAAATCAAAGAAGAAAGAGCCGAAACTGCGCGTCATCCCCCTGGGCGGGCTGGGCGAAGTCGGCAAAAACATGACTGTGTTCGAATATGAGGACGACATCGTGGTGGTGGACATCGGCTCCATGTTCCCCAAGGAGGACATGCCCGGCGTCGATCTGGTCATTCCCGATTATACCTACCTTATCAAAAACCGCGACCGCATCCGCGGCTATGTGATTACCCACGGCCATGAGGACCACATCGGTTCCGCGCCCTACGTGCTCAAAGACCTGCCCGCGCCCCTGTACGGCACGCGGCTGACGTTGGCGCTGGTGGCGCAAAAACTCAAGGAACACCGCTACATCGAGGGCATTGAAATGAACGTGGTTGAACCGGGAGACGTCGTCACCCTGGGCGCGTTCAAAATCGAATTCATCAAGGTCAACCATTCCATTGCCGGCGCCTGCGCGCTGGCCATCCACACCCCGGTGGGCACGGTGATTCATACGGGCGATTTCAAAGTGGACTTTACCCCGGTGGACGGCGAGCCGATCAACCTGGGGCACTTTGCCGAACTTGGCCAGAAAGGCGTTCTTTTGCTGATGGCGGATTCCACCAACGCCGAGCGCACGGGCTATACCATGTCCGAAAAAAAGGTTTGCGAAACCTTCAACACGCTCTTTGAGCGGGCGCAGGGGCGCATCATCATCGCCATGTTCGCCAGCAATATCCACCGCATCCAGTCGGTGGTGGACTCGGCGGTGCGTTTCGGGCGCAAAGTGTGCATGATCGGGCGCAGCATGGTCAACATCGCCAAAGTGGCCATGCAGCTGGGCGATTTGAAAATTCCCGAAGGCCGCCTTATCAGCGTGGACGACATCGACCGCTATGACGACAGCGAAATCTGCGTGCTCACCACCGGCAGTCAGGGCGAACCCATGAGCGGCCTTTCACGCATGGCCTTCGCCGAGCATCGCAAGCTGGAAATCCGCGCGAGCGATATGGTTATCGTCTCGGCTTCGGCCATTCCCGGCAACGAGAAAAGCGTTTCGAGGGTCATCAACCAGCTTGTGCGCACGGGCGCGGACGTAATTTACGAAGCCCTGGCAGAGGTGCACGTTTCCGGCCATGCCCGGCGCGAGGAGCTGAAGCTGATGCAAATGCTGGTCAAGCCCAGGTTCTTCATCCCCGTGCATGGCGAATACCGCCATCTCTACCATCACGCGCGCCTGGCGGAGGCGTTGGGCATGCCGGAGGGCAACGTTCACATTCCCGAAATTGGCGAAATGATTGAGCTCTCCCCCACCACCATGAGCGTGGCCGGCACGGTGCCCAGCGGTTCGACGCTCATCGACGGCCTGGGCGTGGGCGACGTGGGCGCGGTGGTGCTCAAGGACAGAAAGCATCTTGCCGAAGACGGGCTTTTGATTGTGGTCATGGGCGTGGACCATGAAGAGCGCGCCGTGGTTTCCGGGCCGGACATCATCAGCCGCGGCTTTGTCTACATGCGCGAGGCCGACGACCTGGTCGAAGGCGCCCGCGCCGCGGCCAAGCGCGCCATCGACGCCTTCGGCTCGGTGGATACCACGGACTGGAACCACCTCAAAAGCGACGTTCGCGACGCCGTACAGCGTTACATTTACGAAACGCTCAAACGCAACCCGATGATATTGCCCATCATCGTGGAAATTTGAACCAAACCGCCCAAGCGTTCGTCCAAATAAGACAACGTGGCCGCGACCGACAGGAGGCGATTGGATGAACCCTTACGACCTTGCGCACCAGCTTGCGCGCTCCATGAAGGACAGCGAGGAGTATCGCGAGTATGAGCGCCTGCGCGAATCGGCCTATGAGGACGAGACTAACCGCGCGCTTTTGGACGAATACAAGCGCCTGCAGTTCCGCATGCAGGCCCGCCTTGCCTCGGGCGAAAATATGCCGGAGGAAGATTTGCAAAGGCTGCAGCAAATTGGCACGCTTTTGCAGTTTAACCCGGATGTGAGCGCCTATCTGCTGGCGGAATTCCGCTTTCAGAAGATGCTCTCGGATATTTTCAAGATTCTGGCGGACGTGGTCAATATAGACCTCGATTCGCTCACCAGGAGTTAAACCATGGCAAACAAAAAGCAAGCGCCCCGCCCCGCCCCGCGCCGGCGGCCTTTCTCCCGCCCGATGCGTTACGACCAGCAAACGCTGCGCGAAGAGCGCGAATACGGCGTATTCTGGTACGCGTGGCTGTGGCGGATACTGCGCCCGGTGCTGATTTTTCTGTGCGCGGTGTTGATCGTCATCGGCTTGGTCACCACGGGCTGGAACAAGATTAACGAAGCGTTCTTCATGCCCGTGGACCCGAACGATACGCAGACGGTGCGCTTCACCATCGAGTCCGGAGAATCCATCTCCGAAATCGGCCAAAGCCTGGAAGACGCCCACCTGCTGCGCAACAGCACGGTATTTCGCTATATGGTGCAATTCCTGGGCGTAACCGGCGAGATCAGCTACGGCACGTATGACCTTTCGCCCTCCATGAGCGTCAACGACATCATTGCGGAACTGTCTTCCGGCAGTCAGAACGCCGAGCGCACCATCACCATCATTCCCGGCTGGACGGTGGAGGATATCGCCGACTATCTCTACAACGAGGGCGCAATTGAAAGCCGCGAGGAGTTCCTGAACCTCTGCCGCGACGCCAGCGCCTTTATCGACAGCAGCTATCCGCTCCGCATGGCGCAGGATCAGGGCACGCTCTCCGGCCGCAAATACCAGCTTGAGGGCTACCTGGCGCCGGACACCTACCGCGTGTTCCGCTCCGCCACCGCGCAGGACATCATCAACACGCTGATCAGTCAGACCAACACCGTCATCGACGAGGTCTATTACGGCAGCAATGAAATTGAATTCGAAGTGGACCCGGATACCGGCGAATACCGCGAAGTGACGCGCTATCGCAACGACGATCTCACGCTGGACGAGATCATCATTCTCGCCTCCTTGATTGAAAAAGAGGCGGGCAACACAGACGACTATGCCCGCGTATCCGCGGTGTTTACCAACCGCCTCAACGCCGGCATGCGCCTGGAGAGCGATCCCACGGCCACGTACCTGCTGGGCGTAAACAAGCTGGCGCTTTCCAGCGAGGAGACCAGCGCCGTCAATAACTACAACACCTATGTCATCGACGGCCTGCCCATTGGCCCCATCTGCAACCCCTCCGCGGCGGCGATGGAGGCGGCGCTCTACCCCGACGTGGAGTACGTCGACGAAGGCTACCTCTACTTCTGCGCTACGGAACCGACTTCCGGCGAATTGGTCTTTGCCAAGACGCTCGAAGAGCACGAAGCCAATGTGGCCCGCTATCGTCCCTTGTGGGAGGCCTACGACCGCCAGGTCGCCGCTGAAGAAAGCGCGCAAAGCGAAGAATAGCGCAGGCGCGCAGCGGAGCCGGGAGACACTCCCGGCTCCGCTGCCTGTTCAAGAGGGTCGCAATAAGCGGCCCTCAGGATGTTGACAAAGTAAACAGACTGCCAGAGCGATGAGAAAGCCTGCAAGACAAGGAAGCAAACTTGCAGACAAGGGATCTTACATGGACGTAAGTGACCGCAGGCTGCAAGTGCAGCTGACGCAGGAAGCAAAAATTGCCTCTGATTTCTCTTTGTTCAGGGCAATTTTTGCGTTTGCAGTCTTTGTCAGCGCTCTGCCGCCGCGTTCGAAATGGAACGCGGCGGCAGGATGTCAAAAAGCCCAAGGAGAGCGCGGGAGGGCCGAAGCCCTTTCGCGCTTAAAATCGTCCCCGGCGATAGGCTGAAAACCCATAGGGTTTTCAAGCCGGCCAAGGCCGGCCGGTTTTGACAAATTGGAAAACCGGCAAAATCGCCTCGTGCGCGGCGGGGCGCGGCGGAACATATGCCGTCGCTCAAAAGCTTCCGCCCCGCAAGCGCGCGCCGCCCGTTGCCGGCTGTTGCATTCCCTTCACCGGGCAGGTTTCCGGGCGGGCGGCGCGGCGCTCAGCGCCGTTTGCGCAAGGCGCGGGCA
>CAJFUU010000056.1 GCA_904420265.1 uncultured Clostridia bacterium | reverse complement strand
TGGCTATACCCACTGCGAAGGCGTCTGGTCTTCTCCGCAAATCCTGTTTTCGCAATATGCGCAGGATGAATACGAGGCCCTGCATGGCTATTGCGAATATCTCCGCAAAACCGGAGCCTGCCCAAGCGCAGACAGGTTCAACATTCCTTCCTGGTGGCGAAAACCCATCTTTGGAGGCTGGGGAGAACAGGTCTTCCACTCCAATCGTTGGCCGGAATTTTTTGGACAGAAATCGCAGAATTGGGATAACGACAACGTGCATCTGTTCTGCACGCAATCCGCCTATGAAACCATGTTGGCCACGTTGGAGCGCAAGGGCGTGGAGCCCACCATACTCATCGTCGACAACCGCTGGTTTCAGGCGGATCACCAGTTTGACGTGGACGAAACGCTCTGGCCGGACATGAAGGGCTTTATTGCGAGGCAACACGCCAAGGGCCGCAAAGTGATTTTGTGGACGTCTCCCTGGCATTATTGCCACTCCGGTACCGGTTTGGAGGTTCCCGTAACCGCGCAGATGATCTACGACGAGCGCAACGCCTACACGCTGCGCCTGGATACGGACGTATTTTATAAGTCCTGCAAGCTGGACATGGTCAAGAAGCGCGAGCCCGTCGTCATTCCCCCTTCTACGCTCACAGAGCCGACTTTCCGCTTTTTTGCGGATCCGCAAAACCCTGCGTATGAAGCGCTGCTTCGCTCCAAAATTACATACCTGCTTTCACCCGATGGCTTGGATGCGGATGGATTTGAGTTCGATTACACGCATTTCCTTCCCGTTCATCGCGGCCTGATGCCTACAATTCCGCGAGAAAAGCAACTGTATGGCGCGGAGTTGCTGCATGCCCTGATGGAAATTTACTATTCCGCAGCCAAAAATGCAAAACCCGACGCGCTCATCATCGCGCATACGTTCAACCCGTATTTCAACGACGTGGTGGACATGCTGCGTTTGCAGGACATCTATACCGACCGCGCAAGCGTTGTGCCGCAGATGAACCACCGCGCCCAGATTGCCAAACGGGTAATGCCGGATTGCGCGATTCATACCGACCAGCATCCAATGCCTTCCCTGGCCGCGTGGCGGGAGTACGCCCGTTTTCAGCCCAAAATCGGCAATCCATGCCTGTACTATGTCACGGGCATTGAAACCACGCGCGAACTGCTCGAGGACTGCGATTTTGAAATGCTGCGCGAAATTTGGTCTGCCTACAATAAATCTCTGGATGAAGGGAGCGACAGAACATGAAGCGGTTTATTCAAGTGGGTACCGGCGGTTTTGGCGAATACTGGTGCAGCACGGTGTTGCCGCGGGTAGCTTCGTTTGCCCGCCCCGTCGCCGCCGTGGACATCAACGCACAGGCGCTGCAAAACGCTCGCAGGTTCCTGAATCTGCCCGAGGAGCGTTGCTATCTTGATTTGCAAAAGGCCCTGCACGAAGTGGAAGCTGATTTTGTAAACATCGTCGTTCCGCCGCAAATGCATGAAAGTGTCATTGACATCGCCATTGCGCACGGTTTGGATGTCGTTTGCGAAAAACCCCTCGGGGGCGACATGGCCGCCTGCGTCCGCATTTACAACAAGGTAAAGTCCTCGGGACGCAAGCTGGCCGTAACCATGAGCCACCGTTTGGAGGTGGAGAAGCAAACCGTACAGTCCATGGTTGAATCCGGAAAGTACGGAAAATTGCAATACATCGTTTCCCGCCTTGCGCTGCGCCGCGGCGATACTTCCAGGCAGGAACCGCTCACCGCAGAAAACCTTGTTGCATCGCTGATCAACAACGGCCTGATTCACAATCTGGACACAATGCGCGGCGTGAGCGGAAGTAATGCGAAAACCGTATACGTAAACGGATGGGCCTCCGCGCTTGCCGGTTATGCCAATGCCGCCTCCGCGCTGGTCATCCTGGAGATGGAAAACGGCGTGCGCGCGATGTTGGAAGCCAGCCATGCCAACGCCAGCGCCCTGGATGGATGGAGCGACGAATACCTGCGCGCCGAGTGCGCCCTGGGCACAATTGTTGCGGACCACCGCAAGGTAACCGTGCGCAGCGATCTGGGCTATCCCTACCCGGAAACCGCCGCCATTCCGCTTCGTCAGGCCTCTTATTGGGATCACGCGCTGGTCATCCATGATTTTGTGCGTTGGCTGGATGGCGGTGAGCCGCCAACCACAAACCTTGACGAAAACCTGTACTGCTGTGCGTTGACATATGCGGCGGTGGAAAGCGCGTTGACGGGTACAGTTGTGGACGTACGGCAATTTCTGGAAAGGCATCTGAGCGCCCATGAATGACCGCAGGCGATTAAAGCTGACGACAGCGTATCTGTTTGCCTTTATGGCCTCTTTCGCATTGAGCAGCACCATGTTTTCCACGGTGCTGCCCAAAATGATTGAGGATTTTCACCTGTCCCTGTCCATGGCCGGCCTTCTGCCCATGTGCACAAGCGTGGGAAACCTCATTGCCATGGCGCTCACCGGCCTGGTTGGGGATCGCACCCGAAAGTCCGTCTTTGTCGGCCTGATTTCCGCCGCCATGGGCGTTATGCTTCTGGCCGTTTCCCCTGCCTCTTCTTTTGCGATGCTGCTGGCCGCGTTGCTGCTGCTGGGCGTATGCACAAGTTCGCTCAATCTCATGCTCACTGCCTACGTGTCGGATATTTATGGAGAGCGCCGTTCCAGATACATCAACCTGCTGCATGTGTGTTTCGGCATCGGTTCTCTGGTTGGCCCTCTATATCCCACGGCTCTTGGCGCTGCGGGCCTTTCCTGGCGCTTTGCGTACATGATGCTCGCCGTCGTCGTTTTGATTCTCAGCGCCGCGTACTTCCTGACGCTGCGACGTCTGGGAGCGCCGGCGTCGTTTGCCGGCGCAAACGTGTCCGCCGCGCCAAAAGAAGCGGGCGGCGCCATGGGCCTGTTGCGCTCGCCCAGCGTATGGATGCTGGGCATCGTGAGTTTTTTGTATATGGGCGGACATCAAAATGCCTTCAGCACATGGTTCCAGACGCATCTGCAGCAGGCGAACGCAGCCCTGTACCCGGAAAGCCTGACCTCCGCCTGCATGACCATTTACTGGATTGGCATGGTGATAAGCCGCCTGATCGGTTCAGCGCTGCCGCAAAAGTTCTCTTCGCGAAGCATCATCTTGACCGCCTCCCTTGTGGGCGTGTGCGCGCTCAGCGGCGGTCTGGCAATCGACGCGCCTGCCGGCTGGGTTGTTTCCGTGTCTTTGCTTGGCATTGCAACAGGTGTGATTTACCCGCTCACCTTCGCCATCTCTTGCGCGTGGTTCCCTTCCAACTCCGCCCTGGTCAGCAGTATTGTAGGCGTTTTTTCCTCGCTGGGCAGCATTCTATTCGGGTATCTGATGGGGTTCATGGAGGAACTGTATCCCTCCGTTGCGCTTTGGCTTCCTGTTGCAGCGCTGTTGAGCGTATTTGTCATTGTCCTTCTGTTCATGAAAAGCCCTCAAACGCCGGATATGCCCAAAACGCCGGAACGGACGGAGCAACCATGACCACCCGTCAAACGGGTGGTATGCACAAAGGCTAAAAGCCTGTGAATACCGGCCAGCGTCTCAAGGCGCTGGCTTTCACATGTTCAAGCCTATTGCCTTTGCCTCTTTTGCTGCCCCTCAAGGGGCGTTCGTATTCCTTGCTGCCCTTAAAAGGGTCTTCGTTCTCTCGGACACTGAGTTTGTCCATTGCAATGCCATGCCTCTCCTGATCCTGAATATATTTTTTGATTGTGGCTTCATTCACTCCAACCGTTGAAACGTAGTACCCTTCGACCCAGAAATGCCTGTTCCCAAATTTGTACTTCAGATTTGCATGCTTGTCAAACATCATCAGTGCACTTCTCTTTTAAGTACCCCATAAAGCTTGACACGCTCATCTTTGGTGGTATACTTATTAGCAGGTGTACATGATCCGGCATCCTGTTCCCTTCCACTATCTCCACTCCCTTATACTTGCACAGCGTCCGTATGATCTCCCGCAAATCTGCTCTGTACTGGTTGTAGTTGATCTTTCTTCGCTACTTTGGCGTAAACACCACATGATACTTGCACACCCCCACTTGGTATGCGCCAGACTGTTTGTCTGGTTTGCCACACATCTCTCCTTCCCTGGTGCAATAGGCCTGAACAACTTTATTACACCGCGGAAGGTGCTCTCTTGGTTTAACCTTTTGTTATCTCTTCCGCTTAGCGGGTGGTTTTCTGTTTCGCTTCGCTCAACCGCCTAGCACTAACACAAACGGCGCGCAGTGCGTTTTGCCGCTTCCTGCGCGCCGCATCATTGGGCTTATTTAAGTACGTCGTCCAGAAATTTGACGATGATATTGCGTTTTTCGTCCTGATAGAAACTGGGAGCGCCGTGGCCGGCGCCGTCCACCACGTAATAATCCGCGCGCACGCCTACTTTTTGCAGGGCGGCATAAAGGCGCTCGCTCTGCGCGATGGGAACGCGGACGTCGCGATTGCCGTGGAAAATCAAAAACGGCGGCGTCTGCGCGTTGACGAAGTGGATTGGGCTAAGGCTCTCCGCTTCCTCCGGCGGACAATTCACTCCAAGAAAGTCTTCCATTAAAAACGGTGGCAAATCGCGGCCATCCGGCAAAAAGGGTTCATGCGTATAATCGGCGATACCATAAAGGTCTACAACCGCTTGCACGCCGCTGTCCTGTTCCAGAAAGTCGCCCCTGTCAAATGCGCTGTGTCCCGCGCAGGCCCCGGCAAAACAGGCGAGCGTGCCGCCGGCGGATTCCCCGGCGACCGCAACGCGGCCGGGGTCAATACAGTAATCGGCCGCATGGGCTTTCAGGTAGCGGATTGCCGACTTTACATCGCAATACGCGTCGCGCACGTCCCCTTCGCCCACGGTGCGGTATTCAATGCCGGCAATCACGTAGCCATGCCTGGCCAACGGCAGCAGTTCCGGCAGCCACACGGCGCGATCGACGCAGCGGAAGGCCCCGCCGCAAATCCACACGATCAACGGCATCGGCGCATGCCCGTTTCGCTCCTTGGGAACGATCAGGTCCATTTCCAAATTGCGCCGCGTCGCCCCATACCAGGAAGGCACGCTGGCAAAGGCAATGTCTTTGACCAGCGCGAGCACCTCGTGCTCCACGGCATTGCTGAGCGTCCTTTTCACCTAAACCCCTCCAAATACCCCATTCATGAAGCGAAGTATTTTTTCTTTGATTTCGTCCTGATAAAACGCCGCGTCACCATGCCCCGCGCCCCGCAGGCGATAATATGTGGCGGGAACGCCCAGCGCGCACAGGCGCTCGTAAAAGGCGTCGCTTTGCGTGCGGATATCCACCAGCGCATCCTCCGTGCCGTGGAGAATCAGAAACGGCGGCGCGCCCGGCGTTATCTGGGCCATGGCGCTGGCCGCGCGCGCTGTTTCCGGGCTGTAACCCGCGCCCAGAAAGGCTTCCAGCGTCCAGTTGTGCACGTCTTCGCTCTGCGCAGGCCGGGCCATGTTTTCCAAGTCGACGGGGCCATAGAAATCCACCACCGCCGCCACGCGGCTGTCGTAGTTCAGATAATCTCCCTGCTCGTAGGCGCTTTGTCCGGCGGTGGCTCCCACCAACGCGCTGAGCGTGCCGCCAGCGGATTCGCCCGCGATTACAATGCGCGCGGGGTCGATGCAAAACGCCTGCGCATGCGCCTTGAGAAAGCGCACGGCCGCTTTGACGTCTATCAAGGCTGCGGGAAAGCAGGCCTGATTGGAGGTGCGGTACTCAATCGTCGCCACCGTGTATCCGCGCCGCGCAAAATACATCATTTCCGGCAGCCACACCGCGCCGTTCACAACGCTGTACGCCCCGCCGCACACAAACAGCAGGCAAGGCTGCGGCGCATGGCCCGCGCGCTCCTTGGGAAAAAGCAGGTTCATTTTCAGGCTTCGGTATGTGCTTTCGTACCAGTCCGGCGTCATGCTGTAGGCGATGCCGGCCGCCAGCGCAAGAACTTCGCGTTCGCGCCTCGCACACAGTTCTTCTTTCATGCGCACACCTGCTTTCACACCGCCGCCAGCGCCATGATCTTCTCCTGCGAAAACTCCTCCCTTTCCAGCATGCCGGAAACGCGGTTGTTGGCAATAACCATAATCCGGTCGGCCATGGACAACAGTTCTGGAAGTTCTGAAGAGATCATGATGATGCCTATGCCCTGGCGGACGAGATCGACCATGATTTTGTATATCTCATACTTGGCGGAAACGTCGATGCCGCGCGTGGGTTCGTCCAGAATCA
>CAJFUU010000055.1 GCA_904420265.1 uncultured Clostridia bacterium | reverse complement strand
GTTCCGCAAAACATACTGGACGCGGTGCGGTAGGCTGCGCTGCCTGTGCCTGCCGGGACTTTCGGGCGCATGGCGGTAAAAGCCGAGGGCAGCCGCTCAGCGCACCGGCGATGAAAAACTGTCGCCAATCCGCATATTCCAACATGACAATTTTGCCGAACACCGGCTTAAAACGGGCAAGTTCTTCCGCGCGCAGGGAAGGCTTGTTTTTGTCTGCTATACCAATCAGCGCGAATGGCCCATACCCGAATGGAGAACCGCCAGCGGCGGGCCGGTGCCGCGATGCGTGTTTGCCTATACAGCGCGCGTTCGCAGAGAGGCGCGATAATACCAATGGGATACCCCATTACGCCTGGAGAGCAGACCCAAATGCCTCAACCGCATCTTCGCCGTCAGATTTCCTTATACGTTCGAGGCAAAAAATGCGATTCTGCGAGATGCGCGCTCGCCTGCGCCGGCCCTTGGTTTTGAAGGCGCGGCAGTGCCGCGCATTTTGCAGCGCGGAGGCCAGCGCGAGTTTGAAAACCCCTTAAAATGCAATTCCGGCGCCTTTTGCGCTGCGAATTCTTCGCCTGTACTGGCGGAAAATCCTCTCCTGATTGCGTTTTTCCCTTTTCAAACACGTTCTAAAACAGCAACAGGTCGTGCGCCACGGGGGTGTAGAACATTTCCCGCACGCGGCGTGGGTCGTGGGTTTGGGAAAGTATCCACATCAGTTTTGTAACGGTGGATTCCAACGTCATGTTGTAGGCCTCAATGACGTCGTATTTTTCCTTCACCCGCGCGCCCACCTGGTACACGCCCAAATCGCTGCCCTCGAAAGGGACCTGCGTGGTGACCACCAGCGTTTTGCCCGCCGCGCGCCAGCGCTCAATGGCGGTGAGAAAGTCCTCGTCGCCATAGCAGGGCACGCCGCCTACGCCGAAACTTTCGATGATCAGCGCGTCGATGCGCGGTTCCAGAAATTCAAAAATGTCCGCCCTCGTGCCCGGCACCAGTTTAAGATCGAACACACGGTCGTTGAGGCTGCGGAAAAACGTGGGACGAGGCTGCATTTCCGGCTCGTAAAAGTAGCGCAGCACGCGTCCGTCGCGCACGGCCGCCAGTTCGGGAAAGTCCACGCTCTGGAAGGCGTTCATGCTCTTGGTGCGCATTTTGCGGGCGCGCGTACCGGCGATGACGCGGCCGTCAAAGACGACGCACACGCCGTGGGAGCGCGCGTCCGAGGCGTAGGTGAAGGCGTCCAGCAAATTGCGGCGAGCGTCGGTATCCTGCGTATAAATGGATTTTTGCGCGCCGGTGAGCACGACGGGTTTGATGGAGCGCTGCACAAGATAGCTCAGCGCCGCGGCGGTGTAGGCCAGCGTATCGGTGCCGTGGGTGACGACAAAGCCGTCGAAGCGGTCGTAGTTTTCCTCGATGCAGGCGGCGATTTCCAGCCAGTGCTCGGGGCGCATGTTCGTAGAATCCAGGTCCAGAAGCTGGCGACTTTCCACGCGGCAGATGTCCGCAAGATCCGGCGCGCAGGCAAGAATTTCTTCGGCGCTCAAAAGCGGCGCGAGGCCTTCCGCCGTGGGTTTGGAAGCGATGGTGCCGCCGGTGGCAATCATGAGTATATCCTTCATACATTTCCCCTCCGCATGTATTCAAGTTCGCTCCCGCGGCGGGGGAATCCTGCCGCGCGGGTAAAAATTGCCTTCCGGCGGCGCAAATGCTGGCGCGGCATTCATTTCCCATATAGAAAAGAAGCGCTGACTTGTAAATTTACAATCGACATGGTATACTGGTCGCCAGCAAGCAACATAATGGAGAGATTCGCCTTGATTACCACCGTTTGTCTCAATCCAAGCATCGACCACATGATCGCTGTGGACAGCCTTGTCTGCGGCGGGCTCAACCGCGTGCGCGATTCGCGTTACGACGCGGGCGGCAAGGGCCTGAACGTGGCCGTGGCCATTTCCGCACTGGGCGGCGAGGCCGAGTGCGTCGGCTTTATGGACCGCGAAAACGCCCGGCTGTTTGAAACGCGTCTGCGCAAAAGCGGAACGGCATATGACTTCATCTGGCGAGACGTGCCCACGCGCACCAATCTCAAGGTGTTTGACCGCTCCTGCGGCGTGGTGACGGAATTCAACGAATCCGGCCGCGCCGTTGGCGAAGAGGAATTGGCCCGCATGACGGAACTGATCGTCCATCGCGCCCGCCATGCGGACGTGTTGGTGCTTTCCGGCTCCATGCCGCCCGCCTGCCCGGCGGACTACTATGCCCGCGTGCTTCGCGCCGTGGTGGGGGAAAGCTGCCGCTGTGTGCTTGACGCGGACGGAGCGCCCCTTGCGGAGGGCATTGCGGCGCGGCCCTGGTTGATCAAGCCCAACCGCGCCGAACTGGAGACGCTCACCGGCCGCAGCCTGCGCGGCGTGGCGGATGTGCGCGACGCGGCGCGGGAAATCATCGCGCGGGGCGTGGCGGTTGTGGCGGTTTCCCTGGGCGCGGACGGCGCGATCATTGCCGACGCGGACGAGGCGTTTTTCGCGCCGCGGCTGGATATTGACGTGCATTCCACCGTGGGCGCCGGAGACGCCATGGTCGCCGGCCTGGTGTGCGGTTTCTCCGCCGGGAAAGGGCTCCGGGAGGCGTTCTGCATGGGCGTGGCCGCCGCATCGGCCATGTGCATGACCGAGGGCTCCGAGCCTCCGGGACGCGAAAATTTTGAAACATTGCTTCAAACTGTGCAGACGGAAAGGATCTAGAACAGTCATGAAACACGACGGACAAGGCGCGAAATTGGGCATGAGCACCACCCGCGTGGTGGTGTTGGGGTTTGCCTTCGTCATCCTGATGGGCGCGCTGCTTCTGACGCTGCCCATCGCCTCCGCAACCGGCGTGAGTGTCGGTTTTTTTGACGCGCTGTTTACCTCCACTTCCTGCGTGTGCGTAACCGGTCTGGTAGTGGTGGACACGGGCACGGCTTTTTCCACCTTTGGACACGTGGTCATCATTCTGCTGATTCAGATCGGCGGCCTGGGCTTTATGTCGGTGGCCATGCTCTACTTTATGGTCCTGGGCAAGCGCGTGACGCTGGGCACGCGGCTGGTGATTCAGGAATCGCTCAACGAAGACCGCATCGGCGGCCTGGTGCGCATGATGCGCTGGGTAATCTTCAGCGCCCTGAGCATCGAATTGGTGGGAGCGGTTATTCTCTCCACGCGCTTTATTCCCATATATGGGTGGGGAAAGGGCTTGTGGTATGGCGTGTTCCATTCCATTTCCGCATTCTGTAACGCCGGATTTGACCTGATCGGCGGCTATCGCAACCTGATGCCGTTCCAGTACGATCCGGTGGTCAACATCACCGTCTGCCTGCTCATTATCATTGGCGGTTTGGGCTTTGGCGTTTTGCAGGACATCAAGCAAAACCGCTCTTTCCGCAAACTGCGCCTGCACAGCAAATTGGTGCTCACGTTCACGGCCGTTCTTTTGCGTGCCGGCACGCTGATTACGCTGTTGGTGGAGTGGCAAAACCCCGACACGCTGGGG
>CAJFUU010000054.1 GCA_904420265.1 uncultured Clostridia bacterium | reverse complement strand
GCGCGGCAAGGCGTCCCCTTCCGGCGCATCCTTGGATGGCTTGCGCACCGCGGAGACGGCAAAGGCAACGCCAACGGCAACGTGCGGCACGGCGAACAGGCAAGGTGCCCACGGTTGCCCCTGCGGAATAGCCGCAGTCAGATACGCGGCGATGCAAAAACCGCCAGCGATGGCGAAACAGAGGCCAAAGCAAAAGATGGGCCAGCGTATCTCCGATGTCGAGCCGCGCTGCGGTCGTTTCTTCCCCTGAAAACTGCGCAAGACGATACAGGCCAAAGAAATGAGGCCGCCCAGCATACACAGCACTATGACAGGAAATATCCAAATTGCCCATGAGGCTTTGGAATCCAGAGCGGCATTCAATGCGCCCGCAGACAGGATGACAAGCAAGAAGAAGCCAGGAACCAGGATCGCTGCCAACAGGGCTTTGACCACAGTAACGGGCAACCCATGCAGTTGCGCTTTTTCCTGCGCCTCTTCCTCCGCATCCTCCGCGCGCCGCCGCATCCGCAGGCCGCGAACGAAGTCCGACGCGACCTTCGCCAGCAACACGCCGCCAAACAGTGTCAGGAACCAATGGGCGCCTGTGGAGATGGTGTAAAGAACCCACGCGCTCAGAAAGAGGATGGAGAGGATATGGAGGAAAAACCACAGCACCCCTTTCCGCCCCGAACGGAGTATTTTCATGTGCGCCCCTTTTTCTTCTTTGGCGGGGCTATGCCCTCGTTTTCGCCTTCCCCGCCCGCACGCGCTTCCCGCAGCACGGGCAGACGCTTTCCGCCGCCGGCACTATCGCCTCGCAGCGCGGGCAAGCGCATGGCGCGCCGTCCGCCGCATCTTTTGCGGACGCTTTGCGGGCATTGACAATGGCCACGACGACGCCGACCGCGGCGACGGCGAAGGACACCAGACACGCCGCCCACGGCGCGCCTGCGGGCACGGCCAGCGTCAGCCAGAGGGCGGCAAACATCAGCCCCAGAAGGGCAAGGAGCAGGTCGGGCATCATGGCGTGCAGACTGCGTGCGGCGGCGGCTGTCCGCCCTCGCCGTCAGGCGCGTCCCCGGCGGGCCTCCCCTTTTGCGGGGCCCAGAGCGCGGTTGCCCGTTCGCCCTCGCCTCGCAGCGCGCCCCCAGTGGCGATGAAAACGGCCAGCATGACAAGGCCGGCGGCGGGGAAGAGCCAGACGGCCGGCGAGATATGCGCAGTCAAAGCGGCATGCGTCGCAATGCCGGTCCAGGCGAGCAGGAAGAGCAGCATCATTAGCCGCCGCGCGCCATCGGCGAGCGCGCGCGGGCGCGCGAGCGGTTCCTTTTCGTTCTGGCTTCCCGCGCTCCTTTCGCGTCCTTCGCGCGCCGCTTTTCCAGCAACGCACCGGCAAGTTCCAGCGCTTCCCCGCACAGGAGCACGCCGCCAAAGAGCGGAAAAAACCACGGCGCGCTCATGGCGATGGTGCAATACTCCTATACACACAGAAAAACGAGGGATAGGAGGCAGCCGATATACCACAGGGGAGATTCATCCCGCCCCGGCCGGAACATTTTTATCTCCATCCCTCCATGGGCTTCACGCAAAGCCCCCTTATGCCTCTCAATGGTACACCGAAAAGACCGCTCCCCATCCTGCCCGCCAAACGACGGATGCAGGCATGAAAGCGGTCTTTCGGAAAGGGCGGGCGCTTTACAGGGCGCGCTCCACCTTATTGCTGCGCAGGCAGCGCGTGCACACAAACATGCGCGTAGGCGTGCCGTTCACCATAACGCGAACCCTCTGCGTGTTGGGGGCCCAGGTGCGGCGCGTCTTGCGGTTGGAGTGGCTGACGTTGTTGCCGTACTTCACGCCCTTGCCGCAGACCTCACAAAACTTTCCCATCTCTATGACACCTCCTTCAAGGCTATGTGCATTCGCAAGTCGTCAAACAGCATAATTATAGCACCGCGCGGGGGAAAACACAAGGGTTTTTCCATGTAAAACTTCGGAAATTGGGTAAAATGAAACCGTAAACGGAAAAATTTTCTAGGAAAATAGCGGGGTTGGCGACGCGTTTAACGCCGTTGCCCTTGCAAGTTTTGCCAAAACACGCTATACTAATAGAACAAACTGAAAATGGGCCTTCGGGGGAGGTTGAAATATGGATTGCAAGTTCAAGACGGAGCTGGGCCTCGTCACCGTCAACGACGAGGTGCTCGTGCGC
>CAJFUU010000053.1 GCA_904420265.1 uncultured Clostridia bacterium | reverse complement strand
CAGATCATCACCTTCGGCACCATGGCCGCCCGCGCCGTCATCCGCGATGTGGGCCGGGTGATGGACATGTCCTATCAGGAAACGGACCGCATCGCCAAACTGGTGCCCTTTGAACTGGGCATGACGTTGGAGCGCGCCCTTTCCCTCTCCACGGAGCTGCGCCGCCTCTACGAGGGCGACGACCGCGTGCGCGAGGTCATCGACACGGCGAAAAAACTCGAAGGCATGCCGCGCAACGCCTCCACACACGCCGCCGGCGTGCTCATCACCAGCGAGCCGGTGGTCAACTACGTGCCTTTGCAGACCAACGATGACGTGGTCACCACCCAGTTCCCC
This sequence comes from uncultured Clostridia bacterium, assembly GCA_904420265.1. Taxonomy (GTDB): domain Bacteria; phylum Bacillota; class Clostridia; order Christensenellales; family Aristaeellaceae; genus Pullichristensenella. The sequence continues at coordinate 4,837 of CAJFUU010000053.1, read as the reverse complement.
ATGGGCACGCTCGAGGCGCTGGGGCTTCTGAAAATGGACTTTCTCGGCCTGCGCACGCTCAACGTCATCATGGACTCTATCGCCATGGCCGTCGAGGAGGGCGCGGAGCCGTTTAAGAGCGAAGACATCCCCCTCGACGACCCCGGCGTGTACAAAATGATCTCCGAGGGCGACACGGACGGCGTGTTCCAGCTTGAATCCGCGGGCATGAAGCAGTTTTTGACCAACATGCGCCCGGAGAACTTCGAGGACGTCATCGCCGCCATTTCCCTCTACCGTCCGGGGCCGATGGAGTCCATCCCCCGCTACATACAGGGCAAGCACGACCCCTCCAGCGTGCGCTACGAGACGCCGCTACTCAAGCCCATCCTCGACGTCACCTACGGCTGCATGGTCTATCAGGAACAGGTGATGCAGATCGTGCGCGATCTGGCCGGCTATTCCTATGGCCGCAGCGATCTGGTGCGCCGCGCCATGGCCAAGAAAAAGCACGACGTCATGGCCAAGGAAAAGGAAATTTTCATCCACGGCCAGGTGGAAAACGGCCAGGTGGTCGTTCCCGGCGCGGTGCGCAACGGCGTGCCGGAGGATGTGGCTAAGCACATATTCGACGAAATGACCGCCTTCGCCAGCTACGCCTTCAACAAATCCCACGCCGCCGCCTACGCCCTCGTCGCCGTGCAGACGGCGTGGCTGAAATTGCACTATCCCGTGCAGTTCATGGCGGCGCTGATGAACAGCTTCTCCGGCAATTCCGACAAGGTGGGCTACTACATCCAGACTTGCAGAAAGCGCGGCATCCGCGTGCTGCCGCCGGACGTGAACAGCTCGCAGGAGAAGTTCTCCGTGGAGGACGGGGCCATCCGCTTTGGCTTTGCGGGGGTGAAAAACCTCGGCCACGGAGCCATACAGGCCATCGTTGCCGAGCGCGAGGCGGGCGGGCCGTATCGGGACATTTTTGATTTCTGCGAGCGCGTGGCCTGCGCGGCGGTGAACAAAAAGTGCGTGGAAAGCCTGATCCGCGCCGGGGCCATGGACGCGCTGCCCGGCAACCGCGCCCAGAAACTGGGCGTGTACGAGCGCGCCATCGACGCCGCCGGCCGCCGGCAAAAGACCGCCGTGCGCGGCCAGCTTTCCCTGTTCGATATGGATGAGGAAATCGAAATCGCCCCGCCGCCGCTGCCGGACCTGCCCGAATTTTCCCGCCGCGATCTTCTGCGCATGGAACGGGAGGTTACGGGCGTGTACATCTCCGGCCACCCGCTGGACGAATATGAGGAAGCCCTGTCCAAATTGGAAGTCAACGCCCGCCTTTTGCAGGGGCTTTCCGAAGAGGCCGACGGCGGCATGGCCTGGGATCAGAAGATGGTAACGATGGGCGGCATCATCGCCGAGCGCAAACTCAAGGCCACCAAGTCCGGCACGATGATGGCCTTTGTGCAGCTGGAGGACATGTACGGCGTCACCGAGGTGCTGGTCTTTCCCAAGGTGTACGACCGCGTGGGCGCGCAGCTTGTGCAGGACGCGGCGGTTCTTCTCACCGGCCGCCTTTCCGTGCGCGAAGAGGAGTCGCCCAAGCTGCTTCTGGAGAATGTGCGCCCGCTGGACGGGGAAGCGCCGGCGGAACCCTCCGCGCCCGCCGCGCCCCCGCGCCGGGACAGCGGGGAGAGAAAACTGTATATCAAGACGCCGGATGCGCGGCGCGGGGAAGTGCTCTCCATCCTCGAAGCCACGCCCGGGCGCATTCCGGTCATCCTCGTCAGCGCCGAGAGCGGACGCGCCCAGCGCACCCCGCAGAAGTATTGGGTAGACGAGGGCTATGACTATTTCCAGCTTGCGAACCTTTTGGGGGAGAAAAACGTCGTATACAAGTAGGGTTTGGTTTTCCCTTCCCCGAACCGCTCTTCCGGCGGCTCTCAGCATGGAGGGCTGAACCGCCCGTCCGGAAACGCGATTTGCCTTTCTGAAAACCAGGCCACCGCCGCTGAGGAGGAAAAGCATGAAAACGCCAGTGTTATACATCGTCATCCCCTGTTACAACGAAGAAGAAGCCCTGCCCATCACCGCCGCGCGCATGGGCGAATTGCTCGACGACCTCACCGGCAAGGGCCTGATCGCCCCGGAAAGCCGCGTAACCCTGGTGGACGACGGCAGCCGCGACAAGACCTGGGAGGTCATCTGCGCCCTGAACGAAAAGGACAAGCGCTTCGAGGGCGTGAAACTCGCCCACAACGCCGGACACATGAACGCCCTGTGGGCGGGGATGAGCATGGTGTGCGAACACTGCGACGCGCTGGTGACCATCGACGCGGATTTGCAGGACGACGTAAACGCCATTTACGGCTTTCTGGAAAAGTACCGCGAGGGCTGCGACGTGGTTTACGGCGTGCGCAACAGCCGCAGGACCGATACGGCCTTCAAGCGCTCCACGGCGCAGGGCTTTTACAAGCTGATGAAGAAGCTGGGCGTGGAAATGGTCTACAACGCCGCGGATTACCGCCTGCTCTCCCGCCGCGCGGTGGAGGCGCTTTTGCAGTTTGGCGAAGTGAACATGTTTTTGCGCGGCATGGTGCCGCTGCTCGGCTTTAAGAGCGCCGAGGTCTACTATGAACGCGGCGAACGCGTGGCGGGCGAATCCAAATATCCGCTGAAAAAGATGGTTGCCTTCGCTGTGGAAGGCATCACCTCCTTTTCCAACAAGCCCATTCGCTTTGTCACCCTGCTGGGCCTTATCTGCGCGCTGCTGGGCGTGGCCATGGCCGTGTATGTGATCGTTTCCCTCATCGGCGGCCACAGCGTGGCGGGCTGGGCGTCCACCATCATGTCCATCTGGCTGTTGGGTGGCTTCCAACTCATCGCCCTGGGCCTGATCGGCGAATACGTGGGCAAAATTTATATGGAAACCAAGCGGCGGCCCAAGTTCATCCTGGAGGAGTACCGCAAATGACCAACCGCTTTCCATGGGTGCACGCCCTCCTTGCCTCCCTGCCCGGCGTGGAGAGCGATTTCAAGCCCGAATGGGGCTGGACGCGCTATAAGGTGGGCGGCAAAATGTTCGCCGCTGTGTGCAAAAACGAGCGCGGCGAGGATTTTCTGCTCACCCTCAAGGCCGACCCCGTGGAGGCGGAACTTGCCCGCGCCGCCTTCTGGCGCGTGTTTCCCGGATACTATTGCACAAAACACTGCTGGAACAGCGTCTATCTGGGCGACCCCGGCGCGGATTGGGCGGAGGTGACCGCCGCCATCCGCGACGCGGATTCGGACGCCACGGGCGAAGTGCCCGAGGGGCTCCTGCGCGAAATGTGCGTCCGCGCCCACGCGCTGATGGCGAAGACGCTGCCCAAACGCCTGCGCGACGCCCTCCTCTGACCCTTCCGGTGCGCGCCGTTTTGCCCCCGACATGATACAATGACACTGCATTCCGCCGGGAAAGGGGGAAACGAAAAGGGGGATCGCCATGGATTGGAAAGAGGCGGGAAAACAGATAGCCCTGCTGCTGTTCTGCGCCGCCGGCCTGGCGCTTGCCCCGCCGACCCCGGCGCTATAGGAATGGATGGCGCTTCAGGGCGCGCCGGGAAAGACGGTTTTCTTTTTCGCGCAGGGCCTGTTCATTCCCGCGATATTCGCCCTGCTGGGCGCGTATATTGCCCTGCATGCCGTTTTTGCCCGGGGGCTGCTGCGGCCCGGGGCGCCGCCGCGCGCGCCAATTTTCTGTTTAAACCGGCGGACGGGCCTTGCAAGGGGGTGCGCTGGCGGGTTTGCGGCGAGGGCGCGATGCCTTTCTGCTGGAGGCAGCCAAACCGGCAGGCTTTGCGAAGGGGGTTGCGATGGGCGTTTGCGGCGAGGGCATACCGGTTTTCTGTTGGCGATAGCCAAACCGGCGCTCGCGCCTGCGCATTGCAGACAAATCCCGCATCTGGCCCATCCTTTTCGGCGATTTCCTCGTCCGCGCCCTGCCGGTTGTTGCGCGGTGGCAAACAAAAACGGCCCCGGAGAAAGCGGCGCAGTCGCATCCGGGACGCCGGACAAACATACTTAGACGTGGAAGAAAGCGGGAAAGTTGAGGCAAGGGCGTTAATTGTTGGATAAATTAACACGATTAACAAATGTCACAAAAACGGACGCAATTTTTAATGCCATCTTGCGTGGCCGCGATTGACGCGCAACGCCATTGGTGGTATAATGCGGACACATGCCAAGGGATTTTTCGGAAGGGTGAATGGGAATTCATCGGGCTGCAGGCCCGTTGAAGGATAAGGGAATCCAATATCCATCAACATCAAGTTAGGAGGAAGAGAACCATGAAATCCTGGAAAATCGTTTGTATGATGGCGCTGGCGCTTGTTATGCTTTTTGCGCTGCCGGCGCTGGCGTCTGAGGTGACTGAAACGGCTCCGGATCCGGTCAACTGCGAAGAAGGCGGCGAGCACGAGTTCGCACCGGAAACGGTGTGGGACGTTACCAAGCCGGCCACCTGCACGGAGGTGGGCAGCCAGCAGGCCGTATGTTCCAAGTGTGAAAAGCTGGTCGTGCGGGAAATCCCTACGACTGAGCATACCTTCACCGTGCTGGTGAGCGAAGAAGTGCCCGCGAGTTGCACCACGCCCGGCACCACCGCCGTTTACAAGTGCGAATACTGCGACGCGAGGACGGGCGGCGAGACTATTCCCGAGACCGGCCATACCTTCAACGTGCCGGTGAGCGAGGAAGTGCCCGCGACCTGCACCACGCCCGGAACGACCGCCGTTTACAAGTGCGCATACTGCGAGGAGACGAAGGGCGGCGACCCCATTCCCGAGACCGGCCATACCTTCAACGTGCCGGTGAGCGAGGAAGT
>CAJFUU010000052.1 GCA_904420265.1 uncultured Clostridia bacterium | reverse complement strand
GCCGTGGGGATGCACAGCGTGCCGTCCTTGATAAAGGCGTAGCTGGTGGGGTCCCAGGCCGTGTAGCCGCGGGCCTCAAAGGTGGCGCGCAGCCCGCCGGAGGGGAAGGAGGAAGCGTCCGGCTCGCCCTTGATCAGTTCCTTGCCGGAAAACTCCATGATGACCTCGTCGCCCTTGGGCGAGATGAAGGCCTCGTGTTTTTCGGCGGTGACGCCGGTCATGGGCTGGAACCAGTGCGTGTAATGGGTGACGCCCTTTTCCAGCGCCCAGTCCTTCATGGCGTTGGCCACTACGTCCGCAGTCTCGCGATCCAGGCCATGGCCCTCGGCAATAATCTTTTTAAAGCGCTTGTAGGTATCGTGCGGCAGGCGCTTTTTCATCACTTCGTCGTTGAACACCATCGAACCAAACAATTCGGGCATGCCAGACATGTTTCCACACTCCTTTAAAACGCAAAAGGCGCCGCGACACCGCCCCCTCGGGCAGTTCGCAGCGCCTTTGCTGTCGATGCAGGCATTATATTCCTGCCCAACCGGCTTGTCAAGTGGTTTCATCAACACTTAAAAAAATTTCCGCGCAGTTAACAATTTGTCGACGAAATTTACTTGACTTGCAGGATTATATGGGTTTATAATTCATCCATCTTGTTTTTTGCGCAAAAAATCGCGAATATTTGCATGATTGGTGATGATAAAATGCAAAGCCAACAAATCGAGGGCCAGGTGCGTATCCCCTCAGGCTGCGCCATTTCCGGCGTTATTTCCACAGAAGGGCAGAAAATTGGCGGCGGTGAAATCGTCAAATCCATCGCTACCATGCATGAGCGTTCCAACGGTTTGGGCGGCGGTTTTGCCGGCTACGGCATTTATCCGCAATATGCGGAATACTACGCCCTGCATCTGTTTTACGACAGCGCGGCCGTGAAGGCGGAGTGCGAACAATATCTGGAGCGGTTTTTCGACATTGTCGATTCCTCCAAAATGCCCGTGCGCAAGACGGCGGCGATTCCCGAAGCGCCGCTGATCTGGCGCTATTTTGTCGCGCCGCAGCCCAACCCTTTGCGCGAAAGCCAGTTGGACGAAGCGGAATACATGGTGCGCCATGTGCTCTACATAAACGCCCACATCGCGGGCGCTTACGTCTTTTCCAGCGGCAAGAACATGGGCGTTTTCAAGGGCGTGGGCTACCCGGAGGACATCGCTGAATTTTTCCGCCTGGACGAATATGCCGGCTATTGCTGGACGGCGCACGGCCGCTATCCCACCAACACGCCCGGCTGGTGGGGCGGGGCGCATCCCTTCGCGCTGCTGGACACTTCCGTGGTGCACAACGGCGAGATTTCCTCCTATGACGCCAACCGCCGCCACATGGAGATGCTCGGCTACGACTGTACGCTTTTGACCGATACCGAAGTGATTGCCTATATGGTGGATTACCTGGTGCGCAAGCGGGGCCTGACGCTTCAGGAGATGAGCGCGGTGATCGCCGCGCCGTTCTGGTCCACCATTCAGGCCATGCCCCCGGAGAAACAGGCGCTGCACAAGTACCTGCGCGCCAGTTTTTCGCCGATGCTGATTACCGGGCCGTTTTCCATCCTGGTGGGCTTTACCGGCGGCATGATGGCCCTCAACGACCGCCTGAAACTGCGCAGTATGGTGGTGGCCGAAAAGGGCGAGCGCGTCTATGTGGCCAGTGAAGAGTGCGCCATCCGCGTGCTGGAGCCGGAGCCGGAGCGCGTGTGGGCGCCCCGGGGCGGCGAAGCGGTGGTTATCCGTGTGAAGGAGGGCGTGAAACATGGCGATTGATTTTCTCTATCCGCAATATGAGGTTGTGCGCAACGAAAGCCGCTGCATTCAGTGCCGCGTGTGCGAGCGCCAGTGCGCCAACGAGGTGCACCGCTACGACGCGGACCTGGACCGCATGCTTTCGGATGAATCCAAATGCGTCAACTGCCACCGCTGCGTGGCGCTGTGTCCCACGCGGGCGCTGAAAATTGAAAAAAGCCGCCATACGTTCGCCGAAAACGCCAACTGGCCGGCGGAGGCCATTTCCGACATCTACCGCCAGGCCGGCTCGGGAGGCGTGCTGTTAAGTTCCATGGGCAATCCAAAGTCCCTGCCCGTTTATTGGGACCGGCTCCTGCTCAACGCTTCGCAGGTCACCAATCCGTCCATCGACCCCTTGCGCGAGCCGATGGAGACGCGCGTATTTCTGGGCCGCAAGAGCGAGGAAATCCGCCGCGACGCCCAGGGCCGCATCCTTCCCGATATGGCGCCGCAGCTTGACCTCAAGGTGCCGGTTATGTTTTCGGCCATGAGTTACGGCTCCATCAGCTATAACGCCCACGAATCGCTGGCGCGCGCCGCCTGCGAACTGGGCACGTATTACAACACCGGCGAGGGCGGCCTGCACGAGGACTTTTACCAGTACGGCGCGCACACCATCGTACAGGTGGCCTCCGGCCGTTTCGGCGTTTCCAAGGATTATCTGGAAGCGGGCGCGGCCATTGAAATCAAGATGGGACAGGGGGCCAAGCCCGGCATCGGCGGGCATTTGCCCGGGGCGAAAATTGTCGGCGATGTCAGCCGCACGCGCATGATTCCCGAAGGGGCGGACGCGCTTTCCCCGGCTCCGCACCACGATATTTACTCCATTGAGGATTTGCGCCAGCTCGTCTATTCGCTCAAGGAGGCCACCGAGTATAAAAAGCCGGTCATCGTCAAAATAGCCGCCGTGCATAACGTGGCCGCCATTGCCAGCGGCATTGCCCGCAGCGGTGCGGACATCATCGCCATCGACGGCTTCCGCGGCGGCACGGGCGCGGCCCCGACCCGCATCCGCGACAACGTGGGCATTCCCATCGAACTGGCCCTGGCCGCGGTAGACACGCGGCTGCGCCAGGAGGGCATTCGCGGCAACGTATCGCTGGTGGTGGGCGGCTCGATCCGCTCCAGCGCGGATGTGGTCAAGGCCGTGGCTCTGGGCGCGGACGCGGTCTATATCGGCACGGCGGCGCTGCTGGCGCTGGGCTGCCATCTGTGCCGCACCTGCCATGCCGGCCGTTGCAACTGGGGAATCGCCACACAGCGCCCGGAACTGGTGCGAAGGCTCAACCCGGATTTGGGCTACAAGCGGCTGGTCAACCTGGTCACCGCCTGGCAGCATGAAATCAAGGAAATGATGGGCGGCATGGGCATCAACTCCATCGAGGCGCTCAAGGGCAACCGCCTGATGCTGCGCGGCGTGGGCCTG
>CAJFUU010000051.1 GCA_904420265.1 uncultured Clostridia bacterium | reverse complement strand
TTTTGCCTGTCGCGGGCCTTCGCAAGCGAACACACTGCACTCTCGTCTCTTTCGTGCGAGAAGTAACCCTCCGCCTGCTCCGCTGCGGCTAAATCGCTTTTTTTCTGTCGCGGACCCTCGCGAACGGACGCACCATGCGCTCGTCTCTTTCGTGCGAGAAGTACCCTCCGCTTACACCGCTGCGGCCGCGTTTCTTTTGTCCTGTCGCAGGCCCTCGCACACGGACGAACGCACCGCGCGCGTTTCTTTCGCGCAAGATTATACCCTCCACCTGCGCCCGCGCTGCTTTTGTCCTGTCGCGAGCCTTCGCGCACGGACGCACCGCGCTCGTTTCCCTCGTGCGAGAAATATCCCTCGTCGTCCGCGCTCTTCGCGGCGGGCGCCACGCCGTTCAAAGCGCGCTTTTACGGCCGGCATGGGAGGCACCAGAAAACGAGAAAATGAAGACGGCGTCCGGCGCGGCGCACATGCGTCCTATGCCCTCTCGTAAGCGATGTTTCCGCCCACAATGACCAAAGAGGCGTGCGTGCGCGTCTCCAGCGGATGTCCGTCAAAGAGCGCCACGTCCGCATCCTTGCCCGGAGCGAGCGAACCCAATTGCGCCTCCAGGCCAAGGACTTCGGCGGCGTTGATGGTGATGGCCCGCAAGGCCTCCATCTCCGGCAGACCCTCGCGCACGCAAAGCCCCGCCTCCACGGGCAGATACTGCTCCGGAATCACGCCGTGGTCGGTCATCAGCGCAAACTTTACGCCGGCGCGATGCAAGATCGCCGGGGCCTTCATGGTCAGGTTTTTCAGTTCGGGCTTGCTTCGGTCGGTTATCAGCGGCCCGAGAATGACGCCCAGACCCGCCTTGCGCAGCTCGTCGGCAATCAGATAGCCCTCCGTGCAGTGCTCTATGGAGGCGCGCAAGCCAAATTCTTTTGCCAGGCGGATGGCCGTGAGTATATCGTCGGCGCGGTGGGCGTGCATTTTCAACGGCAGTTCGCGGCGCAACACCATCGCCAGCGCTTCGTTTTTAAGGCTGAAAGCGGGATGTTTGTCGGCATCCTTGCTTGCGCGCTTTTCCATATACTCGCGCGCTTCGTACAAAGCCTCGCGCAGAACGGCGGCCGTAGCCATGCGCGTGGCGGGGCGCTTGCCGCCCGAGCCATAGACCGCCTTTGGATTTTCGCCAAAGGCGGCCTTCATGGCCAGCGGTTCCTTGATGAGCATTTCCTGAAGCGACGCGCCGCAAGTCTTCATGGCCAGAAACTGCCCGCCCAATACATTGGCGCTGCCTGGGCCGGTGGCCACGCTGGTCACGCCCGCGCGGCAGGCTTCCGCAAAGCAGGGATCGACGGGGTTAACCGCGTCCAGGGCGCGAAGTTGCGGGGTGACGGGATCGGTCGCCTCGTTGCCATCGCCGTCTTCGTCGTGTTCGCCGTCTCCCCACATGCCGATGTGGCTGTGGGCGTCGACAAAACCGGGCGTGACGTAAGCGCCGCGCGCGTCGATTTCCTTTGCCCCGCCCGAAGGCAGGTTTGTGCCCACGGCGGCGATTTTGCCGTCCCTGATCAGCACGTCTCCGCCCTCGATATAGCCCGGACCCTCCATGGTATACAGCTTTGCATTGCGAATCAACAACATTTTTCTTCTCCCGTCAGCGAATCACCACCGCGCCCTCGGGGCGGATGGAAAGCGCCACCGTCGCGCCCGCGCCGAATACGGCGTCCATGCGCGCGCGGTAGTTATCAAGCATATCAAGCGGCACAAAGGCCAAAATTGTGCCCGCAAAACCGCCGCCATGGATGCGCCAGGCGCCGTGCCCCGCCAGCATACGGCGGCTCATTTCCAGCGCCAGCGGCATCTCCTGGTTGTCGCTTCCAGGCACATAGAGGTTTTGCAACAGCTTCCAACTGCTCTCGCCAGAGGCGACCAGGTCTTCCAGGAACGCCCCTACGTCGTCCCGCTCCAACGCCGCAACGGCGTCCTGCACGCGCGCGGTCTCGTCCACAAAGTGGAAAGCGCGCAAAATGGCGCGGTCGGGCACGTTGTTTTTAAGCCTGGGCAACGCCTCGGTCAGTCTGTCGGCGTCCGTCTCGGCCAAAACGCGCAGGCCCAGCGCCTGCGAAACCTGGCGCATCTCGGTGGTAATGCCGGCGTATTCTCCGGTGAGGTCGCCGTGGTCGCCGCCCACGGTCACTACGCAAACGGCGTAACCCTTTTTCTGGAAATCGTATTGAATGGCGCGCACGTCCGGCTTTTCAGGCAAAAAGTCGATGGTCACCAGCCCGCCGACGGAACTGGCCATCTGGTCCATAAGCCCGGAGGGCTTGCCAAAGTAGACGTTTTCAGCATACTGGGATATCTGCGCGCGCAGCTTGGCGTCGATGGTCCAGCCGTTGAACAGGGCGTCGAACACGGCCACGAGCATGACCTCGAACGCCGCCGAACTGGAAAGGCCGGAACCTTTGAACACGGTGCTGGTCACGCAGGCGTCGAAACCGCCGATTTTGTAGCCCAGCGCCTTCAAACGCGCCGCCACGCCGCGGATGAGCGCGTAGGTCGTCTCCTTCTCTTCCTCGCGGGCGGCGAGGTCGCTTAAATCCACCGCGAACGGCTGGTCATAGCCCGCAGACCAAAGCGTTACCACGCTGCCTGCCGCAGGAGCAACCGCCGCCACGGTATCCAAATTCACCGCGGCTGCCAGCACGCGGCCGAGGTTATGGTCGGTATGATTGCCGATGACCTCCGTGCGCCCCGGGGCGGAGACGAAGGCCTCCGGTTCGCGCGAAAAGCGCGTGCGGAAGGCGTCGGCCAGGGATTCGTAGCGCGCGGCGGGAACCTCTCCGCCATAGAGCGCGCGCAGACGTCCGTCATTTGCGTTGAGCAGTGCGCGTACATCCATCGTAAACAACCCCGTTTCCATGCGTTTGGATTCATTTTAATCCAATTTTCGCCAAACCGCAAGCCTTCTATGTTAATTTGAGGCGCGAAAAGGCCATTTTGCCGGTGCAAGGGCCTATCACCCTGCCTTGACGCGGGTCATGGCGCATGTTAGAATGAAGTTGACGTATTCCTGCGATGATACCGCAAGGGGAGGCCTGTATGCCTGCGAAAGCCTATGAAAACACGTTGGGATTCTGCCTGTCGCGCCGGTGTCTGCGCGTCCTCTCGGCGGTATTTTGCTGTTTTCCCCCTTTCCTCATGACGTTACCCCTTCTGTTTGTCCGGATAGACTCCACCGGGCAGTTTTCCGTCTCTCCCGCATATTTTGTCCTTCCGGCACTTCTCTTCTTTCTCGCGCTGTTGGCGGCTTTCCTGCTTCCCACGCGGATGTTCGCGGTGCAAAAGGACGCGCTGTGTATGCTCAGCGGCATGGACACCGTCCGGCAGCGCGTGGCGACGGGCAGCATCCGGGCGCTGTACATCGTTGGCGCTGCGGAAACATTCCGATACGTGGGCTGGAAGCGGCTGGGACGCTGGGAGAAAGGGTCTAAAGGACAAAAGCGGAAATTTGTCTATCTGCCGTCCGTCCTCGTCTATGCCACTGCGCAGGAAGGCGTATATCGCGGCAAATGCCGCACCCATTACAACGGCTTTGTGTATGCCTTCGCCGTCACCGGCAAAAATTCGGAGGCGCTTTGGGCGCTTCTGCGCAGCACCGCCTGCCCCGTCTGGCTCGATGGCGACCTCCTCGAAGGCAACGCCTGTCTGCAAGAACTGTATCAGGACAAGGACATTGCCGCGCGCCTGCTCCCGCTTTCGCGTGACGGAGTCTCCTGTGTCCGGCAAAGGCGCTGAATGGCAGCAAACCATCCGTTTGGAATTGACAAAAGCATCATATTATTGGATAATATGAATGAGGTGATACGATGGATACGTGTAAGACCGAATGGATTTACCGCCTTGTGGATTTTGCCGTCGCCAGGAACCTGATCGAAGTGCAGGACAGGCGCTTTTTCGTCAACCGTCTGCTGGAGGCCATGGCGATGGACGCGCCGGAGGAGATTACCTACGCGCCCACTGAGGCTCCGGAGACCGCCACAGCCATGCTCGATGCCCTCTCAGCCGCCGCGGCGGCTCAGGGGCTGATTGCCGACAGCGGCGAAAACCGCGACCTCTTTTCTGCTAAGCTGATGGGCCTTCTGACGCCCGAACCTTCGCGCGTGCGCGGACGCTTTTTCACGCTGTACAGCGAAAGCGGCCCGGCTGCGGCCACGCAGTGGTTTTACGACCTCTGCCGCCGCTGCGATTATATCAAGGTAGACCGCATTGCCAGGAACATCCGCTTCTTTGAGGACACGCCGGCGGGACGGCTGGAAATCACCATCAACCTCTCCAAGCCCGAAAAAGATCCGCGCGACATTGCCGCGCAGAGAAACGCCAAAAAAACCGGCTATCCCAAGTGTATGCTCTGCGCTGAAAATCCCGGCTACGCGGGCCGCGCCGGCTTCCCCGCGCGCCAGAACCATCGCATGATTCCCCTGACGCTGAACGGCAAGCTCTGGCACCTGCAATACTCGCCCTATCTCTACTATGGCGAGCACTGCATCGTGCTCAACGACGAGCACGTGCCCATGCGCATTTCCCACGATGGCTTTGAGCGCATGTTTGACTTTGTGGACCAGTTTCCCCACTATTTCATCGGTTCCAATGCCGATTTGCCCATCGTGGGCGGTTCCATACTCTCCCACGACCACTTCCAGGGCGGCAACCATCGCTTCCCCATGGACGACGCGGGCGTATGGATTTCGCTGAAGGATCCGCGCGCGGGCGTGAGCGCCTGCGTGGCCGATTGGCCGATGAGCTGTGTGCGGCTGGAGAGCGAATCCCGCGCGGACCTGATCGCCCTTGCCGACGAAATGCTCGCCGCCTGGCGCAAGTGGAGCGACCCGGCCTGCGACGTTTACGCCGAAACCGATCAGCCGCACAACACCATCACGCCGATTCTCCGACGGGAAAACGGCAAATACCGTCTCAGCCTGGTCTTGCGCAACAACCGCGTAAGCGAAGAACATCCGCTGGGTATTTTTCACCCGCATGCCGATTTGCACCACATCAAGAAGGAAAACATCGGCCTGATCGAAGTGATGGGCCTGTTTATCCTTCCCGGGCGGCTCAAGACCGAACTGGCCGAAGTGGAGCGTGCGCTTGTGGAAAATACGCCCGTTCCCGAAGCGCACGCCGCCTGGACGGAAGAATTGCGCGCGCAGCCCGGCGCAAAGGACGATCCCGCCGCCACCGTGCGCCGCGGCCTGGGCAAAAAATGCGCGCGCGTGTTGGCTGACGCGGGCGTATACAAGCACGACGGGAACGGCCGCGCGGGCTTTGTGCGGTTCCTGGAAAGCGTCGGCTATCGAGAAGCGTAAGATTGCGCGCGACGGACACTTTTGAAAAAGAGAACATGCGGAACGCGCATGCCCGATACATTGTCTGTCTTCGAGCGCAGGGCGAAAATGCCGCTCGTCTTTTGCGCGCAGCGGGCGTTCCCGACGTTGTTTTTGCGCTAGCCGTACAGTTTTTGACGGTTCCGCCGCCGTGCGTCCCAGCGGGCGAATCCCGCCGGAAATGCAGGCGTGTCGCCCGCCGTTTCCGCCGTCATCATCGTCGGGCTCGCGCTGCATCGGCGCGCCTGATCGCCAATTTGGATCCGCGCCGCCGGAAACCTGCGCGATGCGCGCGCGGCGATGCTTGCCGGAACCGCGCTTTCCCATGTCTGCGTTTACCGCAACGTTTCGGACGAACTTTCGCCCGTCGGGCTCGGCAAAACCTTTGTCCGCGGTGTTCTGATTACCGGTACCGGTTGCGGCTGTACTGCGGGAAGAACGGCCCGTAATCGCCGCCCTTTCCGGCAAACAAAAGCCCTCGGCCACCATCACAGCGGTCGAGGGCTTTTTGCGCATACCGGCCGTTCTTCCTTGCCCGCAGGCTTGCCGCAAACTTCGCGCGGCGTGCCGGAGCACGCGGCCGGGCTTTGTCTGCATGGCGCATTTTCTCTCCTGCGCTTTGCCGTGCAGCCGCCCCGTGACAAGGGCAACCGCAAAGGGCGGTTTGCTTGGCGGCCGCCGCAGGTCAAGCGCGCTCTCGTTCCGGCGCACCGCAAACCGCGCTTATGGCAGAACACGCCCGCCCGAAAAGCGAATTTGCGCGAAAAGCGCTTGCTCCCGGGTCGCGCAAATGCTACGCCTTGCGGAACGCCCTTCCGGTCAAGAGCTGCACGCAGCCGTGAGGACAGGCCTCCACGCACTTGCCACAGCCCGTGCAGTTCCATTCTATGACGCTGCGGCGGCTGTTTTCACTGCCGGCAATGGCGTCAAACAGGCAGACTTTCTGACACTCGCCACAGCCGGCGCAGTCCGGATAGTGAATCACGGCATGACGGCGCATATCGTTGTAGGCCATAATCGCGCCGGTAGGACAGCTATCCACGCACTGCATACAGCTTGTACATTTCTCAAAGTCAATGTCCGGCAGGTTGTCCACCAGGCGCAGGGCGTCGAATTTGCATGCGCGTTGGCACTTGCCGCAGCCGATGCAGCCCGCCTTGCAGGCCTGGCGCACCACTTTTCCGCTTAAATGGGCGGAACAGGCGCTATGCACCGGGTGGCTGGCCGTCATCAGTTGCAGAACCCCGCGCGGACAGGCGCTCAGGCATACGCCGCAGCCGACGCACTTTTCCTCGTCTACCGCCGCCAGGCGGCCTTCCAGCATATGAATGGCGCCGAAAGGACAGGCGGCCTCGCAATCGCCAAAACCGAGGCAACTGTACTCGCAGGCCTTGTCGCCCCCCGCCACCAGGGCCGCGCTTTTACAGTCCTTGGGGCCGTCGTAGGCAAAGCGCAGGCCGCAGCGATCCAGGCTGCCGCGGCAGCGCACGGTGGCAATGCGCTTTTCGCGCTTTTCGGCTTCCACGCCCATGATTGCGGCAATGGCCTCCGCCGCCGCATCGCCCGCCACCGGGCATTTGTTCACCGGCGCGTTGCCGGAAACAATCTCCTGCGCGTAAGCGTCGCAGCCGGCGTAGCCGCAGCCGCCGCAGTTCGCGCCGGGCAGGCAGTCGCGCACCTGCGCTTTGCGCGGGTCTTCCTCGACGTGGAAAATGCGGCTGACGATCGCCAGCAGCGCCCCGAAGATCAGCCCCATGCCGCCCACGGTCAACGCGGCGGTGAGAATCGGTTTCCAATCCATGTATTCCCCTCCCAGGAAACGCTCATTGCGGCGCTCAAATCAGCCCTGCAAAGCCGGAGAAGGCCACCGCCATC
This sequence comes from uncultured Clostridia bacterium, assembly GCA_904420265.1. Taxonomy (GTDB): domain Bacteria; phylum Bacillota; class Clostridia; order Christensenellales; family Aristaeellaceae; genus Pullichristensenella. The sequence continues at coordinate 4,930 of CAJFUU010000051.1, read as the reverse complement.
AGCCCGGCGGCAATCAGCGCGCCCGGAAAGCCTTTCATCCAGGCGGGCAGATCGCTCATTTCCATCTTTTCGCGAATGCCGGAAAAGAGCACAATGGCCAGCGTAAAACCGATGGCCGCGCCAAAACCGTTGACCACGCTTTCGACGAGGTTGTAGCCGCTGTCTACATTCAGGATGGTCGCGCCCAGCACGGCGCAATTGGTGGTAATCAGGGGCAGATACACGCCCAGCGCCTGATACAGCGCATAACTGAGCTTGCGCAAAACCAGTTCCACCACCTGCACCAGCACGGCGATGACGAGTATGAAGGCAATGGTTTGCAAATATGCAATGTCCAGCGCCACCAGAAGCTGACGCACAAAGTAAGTCACCAGCGAAGCCACAGTAATGACAAACGTCACCGCCATACCCATGCCAAAGGCCGTCTCGGTCTTCTTGGACACGCCCAGGAACGGACAAATGCCCATGAAGCGATTCATCACGAAATTGTTGACCAGCACGGCGCCTACGAAAATGAGGATCAGGGTCACTTCGCCGCCTCCTTCCGTTTCTGCGCGCGGACCGAAAGCGCCGTCACCGCCGCCAGTGTCAACCCAAGCAGTATAAACCCGCCCGCCGGCTGCACGGCGATAGCCATTGGTTCAAACCACTCCGGCATGAAGCGGGCGCCGAAAATGGTGCCGGAACCGAGCAGTTCGCGAATGCAGGACAACAGCGTAATCGCCATCGTGAACCCCAGGCCCATGCCCAGCCCATCCATAGCGCTTAAAAGCGGCGGGTTTTTGAATGCAAAGGCCTCGGCGCGGGCGAAGATGATGCAGTTGACCACAATCAGGGAAATAAACACCCCCAGCGTATCATACAGCGACGGCAAAAAGGCCTGCATGACCATTTCCACCACCGTGACGAATGTGGCAATGATGACGATAAACGCCGGAATGCGAATCTTTTCCGGGATCAGGTTGCGCAAAAGCGAAATGACCAGATTGGAAAACACCAGCACAAACGTAGTCGCCAGCCCCATGCCGATGCCGTTCGAAGCCTGATAGGTAATCGACAGCGTTGGACACATGCCCAGCACCAGCCGGAACGTAGGGTTTTCGTTGAAAATGCCGTTTAAAAGCGTCTTTTTCAAGGCTTTGACGTCCATCACTCCACCTCCCCGGCGCCCAGCACGTCCCGCGCGTGGGAAAGCGCCTGCGAAACGGCGCTTTTCACCGCGTTTGAAGAAACCGTAGCGCCGCTCATGGCATCCACGCGCAGCGCTTCGTCCGCTTGCGAAAGCCCGGCAAACCGCGCCAGGAAGGGCTCTTCATCCGCCGTGCCCAGGCCCTTGGTTTCCGTGTGTCCGGAAACGCTCACAGCGCTGACCGCGCCGTCCTTGACGCCCACGGAAAGCGTAATATCCCCGGCATACCCGCGGCTGGAGAGTTCGTAGACGTAGCCGACGGTTTGTCCGGCATCGTCCTGCGCGGCATAGACGCTGCGAATGGCGTCGTAACCTCTTAAGTCTGTTTCCACCGGAGAAAAGGCGTATTCGCCGATTACGGCAACGCGCGCGGCGTCGGCGCTTTGCTGCGCATTCCGGGCGATGGGGCCTTCGGTTACGGCGTTGACCGCCGCCAGCAAAAGCCCCGCCACCAGCGCAAACAGCATCAACCGCACGCCCAGTTTGACGGTTTCACGCACGCTTCCTCACCTCCCCGTAAACCCGCGGCTTCAAATAGCGGTCCAACAGCGGAACGGTCAGGTTCATAATCAGTATGGCATAACTCACACCTTCAGGCATGGAGGAAAAGCGGCGTATGACAAACACAAGCAGGCCGCACCCCACCCCCATGACGATTTTCCCCACCGGCGTAACCGGCGAGGTGGCATAATCCGTAGCCATGAAAAACGCGCCCAGGAACGCGCCGCCGGAGAGGATGGCGAAAGCCGCCGCGTAAACCGAACCCTCTGCCAACCAAGTGCAGACAAACAACGTGCCCAGCATGAAAACCGGTATGCGCCAGGAAATGACCTTGCGCACCATCAGATAGACGCCGCCTACCAATAGCGCCACGCGCCCCACTTCACCGATGCAGCCGGGGCACTGGCCTGCGAAAAGCTGCCAAAGGCTGTAGCTTTCCGGCGCCGCCAACGGCGTGGCGGCGGAAACCGCGTCCAGGCCGCGCACGGCGGTCTGATAAGCGCCGCCGGACATGAAATCCACCCATGAGGTCATCAAAATTGCCCGCGCGGTCAAGGCGGGATTGACAAAATTCGCTCCCAGGCCGCCAAAGATCATCTTCACCAGCACAATCGCCAGGAGAGCACCCACCACCGGCATCCACAAAGGCACGCTGGCCGGCAGGTTGTAGGCCAGCAACAGCCCTGTGACCACGGCGCTCAAATCGCCCACGGTGCAGGGCTTTTTCGCCATGTGCGCATACAGCCACTCCCAAAAAACCGCCGAGAAAACCGAAACCGCGATGACCAGCAGCGCGCGCCAGCCGAAAAAATACACGCCGAATGCGCCCGCCGGAACCAGCGCCACAATCACTTCGAGCATCACGCCCTGCACGCTGCGCCCGGCGCGAATGTGCGGCGAGGACGCCACGCGCTTCAGGCCCGAATACTCCATGCGTCATTCCCCCTCAGCGAATTGATTTCAGGCGCGCCGAAGCGCGCTCTTTGCCGCGCGAATCTGTTGCACCAATGGCAACCGCGACGGGCACTGGTAGGCGCACGAGCCGCACTCTATGCAATCCAACAGGTGCTGCTCGTCGCGCGCCCGCTCGTAAAAGCCCTTGCGTGCGAAAGCGTACAGCATAAGCGGCATCAGCCCGATGGGGCAAACGCTCACGCAGCCGCCGCAACGCACGCAGTTGGCAAGCGGCCGTTCTCTCTCGTGATCCGCAAGCAACAGCACGCCGGAAACGCCCTTGGTCACGGGCGTGTTTGGATTGTAGGCGCATTGGCCCATCATCGGCCCGCCCAATACGATTTTGTTGACTTGCGCGTCCGCGCCGCCGCACTGCTCAATGACGCTGTCGATATCCACGCCGATGCGCACGTGCAAATTCTTCGGCTCGCGCACCGCGCCCGCCACGGTCACAACGCGGTCAATCACCGGCCGGCCTTCGCGCACGGCGCGGGAAATTGCCGCGGCGGTGGAAACGTTGAGCACCACACAGCCCACGTCCATCGGCAGTCCGCCCGAGGGAACACGCCGGCCCGTAAGGGTTTGTATGAGCTGTTTTTCCCCGCCCTGCGGGTACTTGACGCGCAGGACGCACACTTCCGCGTCCCCGCCCACAGCGCGGCGCAACGCCTCGATGGCGTCGGGCTTGTTCTCCTCCACGCCGATGCACAGCCGCTTCGCGCCCGTGATTTTCGCGGCAATGCGCAGCCCGTCCACCACGGCCTCTGTTTCTTCGAGCATCACCCTGTGATCCGCGCTCAGGTACGGTTCGCACTCCGCGCCGTTGAGAATCAGCGTGTCTATGGGCTTTTCCCTGGGCGGCGAAAGCTTGACATGGGTGGGGAACGTCGCTCCGCCCATGCCGACCACGCCCGCTTCGCGAATGGCTGCCAGAAGCTGCGCGGGATCGTCCGGATCGCGCACGGGCAGCAGGGATGTATCCCACTCGTCCAGGGCGTTGTTTTCGATGATGACGGCGTCCACGCGCCGGCCGCCGGCCGCAATGCGGGTCTGAATGGATTTGACAATGCCCGAAACCGGCGAATGCACCGCCGCGCTGACATAGCCGTCCGCCGCGGCGATCTTCTGTCCCATCAACACCGGCGTGCCCGGCTTAACCATGGGCTTGGCCGGCGCGCCCGCATGCTGCAATAGCGGCACGGCCACTATGCTGGGCGCAGCTGCATTTTCTATGGGCTTAGCGCCGGTTTCGTGCTTTCCGCCGGCCGCCTCGCGCGGGTGCACGCCGCGGCGAAAGGTCAAGGTTTTGCCCACAGGTGATTCCCCCCATTTCCCGGCGCGCCCGCGCCATATAGGATTTTATATACCGCTATTCAGGATAAATTCGCCGAAACCGCCCTTAAATCGAACTTTTGCAGTCGCTTTCGGCGAAAAAAGCGGCAAATGTATATCGTTTATGATATGCCATTATATCACAAATTGCGCCGTTTGAACATACAATTTTCCATAAAAAATTGCAGAACATGAAAACATCACATATGCCATTAAGCGGGCTCCCCATCGAATTGAAAGCAGTCTCCTGCAACAAGTGGAAAGCCGTCATTGCCATTGGGGGATGAAACAAGCGCCGCTCCGGACGGTCAGGCATGCAAAACCGCCCGCTTGACGCGGAATTGTGTCTGCGCCCATCTGTGCGAAAGGTGCGTCTTGCCACTGCCCCTTGCTTGAAAGCCATTTTTCGGACGCGATTTGGATTCGCCCATACAATAATCAGACCTGAATCCAAGGCGCTTCATCAGGCAAAATGGCGATGGAAGAGAACATCCAAACGGTCTGGGTATCAGTCCGCCCGTGGCGCACCATGCGCTCCCTGCGCGAAAGACCTATTTTCGGACGCGATTGGGTTGCCCGGACAATGAATCAGACCCGAATCCAAGGCGTTTTGCCGGGCAAAATAGCGATGGAAAAGAACCTCCAAACGGTCTGGGCATCGGCCCGCCGTGGCGCATCCTATGCTCCCGACGCGAAAGACCATTTTTCGGATGCGATTTGATTGTCCGGACAATGAATCGGGCCTGAATCCAAGGCGCTTCATCAGGCAAAATGGCTATGGAAAAGAACGTCCAAACGGTCCGAGCATCAGCCCACCCGTGGCGCATCCTGCGCACCCGACGCGAAAGACCTATTTTCGGACGCGATTTGGATTTGCCTAGACAACAAATCAGGCCCGAATCCAAGGCGCTTCATCAGGCAAAATGGCTATGGAAAAGAACGTCCAAACGGTCC
>CAJFUU010000050.1 GCA_904420265.1 uncultured Clostridia bacterium | reverse complement strand
GAATTTCGGGGCAAAACCGTGTAAACTATCCTTATTCTACGACAGGCCTTTTATTTCCCTGTCCGTTGAACAGGGTACTGTCCAGAAGGAATCAGAGGTAATTTCTGCTTCCCGCCTCAGCCGCGCCGGCAGCCTGCGGTCGCATACGCCTGTGCAAGTTCCCCAGCCTGCAAGTGCGCTTCCTTGGCGCAGGCTTTCCTCGCAGACTGTTGATTTCGTCAACATACACAACAGGCCCCCGAGCGGGGGCCTGTTGCATGGGGAGGATTTACGCCTCGGCCTTGACTTTCTTGAGGTGCACAAAACGCGGCAGGCCGTCTTCGATGACCATGTCGGTCTGTCCCTGAATCAGCGGCAGGGCATAGTCGATGAAGCCCTGTTCGATGCCGTCGCCAGCGGCGTTGATCCACTCGCGCGGAACCTTCTTCTCGGTGTTGGCGACGATATTGAGGTCAAACAGCTTGACCTTGCAGGCGTACTTGCCGTTCACCATTTCGCGTTCGAAGCCGACCATCTTGTCGGTGACGCCAGCCACGGCATTGTCCACGGCGGCCTTGCCGGACATGAAGGATTCCTCAATGTCGGTTTTGGAGGCGCAGTGCGCCGCGCAACGCTGCAACAGCGAAAGTTCGATGCCGCGCACCTTGGCGCCGGTAGCCTGCTTGACGTGGTTGGCAAGGAAAGCCGCCAGGCCGCCCAACTGGGCGTGGCCGAAGGAATCCTTGGCCATGTTCTTGTTGGCGTATTCGGCGATGAAGGTGCCATCCTTGTCGTGAATGCCTTCAGACACGGCCACGATGCAGTTCTTGTTCTTTTCGTAGATGGCCTTGACCTTGGCGGTGAAATCGTCCAGGTCGAAGTCTACCTCCGGCAGGTAGATGAGATCCGGGCCGCAGCCCTTCACGCCCGCCAGCGCGGCGGCGGCGGTCAGCCAACCCGCGTGACGGCCCATGCACTCAATAATGGTGATCATGCCGGTGTCATACACATGCGCGTCGCAGTACACTTCCATCACAGAGGTGGCGATGTACTTGGCGGCGGAGGCGAAGCCCGGGCAGTGATCGGTGCCGGCCAGGTCGTTGTCGATGGTCTTGGGAATGCCCATCACGCGGCAGTCGTAGCCGTTTTTGAGCATATACTTGGAAATTTTGTTGCAGGTATCCATCGAATCGTTGCCGCCGTTGTAGAAGAAATAGCGGACGTCGTACTTTTTGAAGATTTCGAGGATGCGCTTGTAGTCGGTATCGTCCTCGTCGGGGTCCTTGAGCTTATAACGGCAGGAGCCCAGCGCCGAGGAGGGAGTGTACTTCATCAGTTCCAGTTCCTTGGGGTCTTCCTTGCCCATGTCGATGAGGTCGTCGTCCAGAACGCCCTTGATGCCGTGACGCGCGCCGAGCACCTTGGTGATGCAATCGCTTTCCAACGCGGTCTTGATCGCGCCATAGGCGCTGGCGTTGATAACGGAGGTCGGGCCGCCGGACTGGCCGATGATGCAGGCGCCCTTAAGCTGAGACATAGGGATCATTCCTTTCAAAAGCATGTCGGTGGGGTATACCCATACACATCAAAATTTAGCACACTCTGTGCGCGTTGTCAAACGCAAAGCCGTTAAAAATGCGCGGTTTTCGACACAGAATCCCCCGCGGCGGGTGAAAAGGCCAATATCTGCATCAATGCGCCGTGCCCGCCACGTCCACAATCACCACTTCCGGGGGATTGAATACGCGCGGCAATCTTGGATTGTAGGACAGGCCGCGGCTGACGACGAGATGCGTCTCCCCAACTTCGTAAAGGCCGCCGGCATATTCGGGGAACCAGCCTTGGTTGGGCGCGAAGAGGCCGTTGACCAGCAGGGGAATGCGCGCCTGCCCGCCATGGGTATGGCCGGAGAGCACGAGATCGAAGGGGTACTGCCGGTAGAGGTCGATATAGTCCGGCCGATGGGCCAGCAATATGTTGTAGGCGTTCGGATCCAGACCGGCAAAAGCTGTTTCCAGCGCCGCGGCGCACGCTTCCGCGCTGGCGTATTCGCGGATGCCGCAAAGGTTGACCCGGCCCGCGGGGAGATCAAAGGCCAGCGTCTCGCCCTCCAAAATGGTTACTCCGTAACTTTTGATGGTTTCCAACACGCTGTCAAAGTCCGGCCGCCAGCGATCGTGATTGCCGGAGACGTAGTAGACGGGGATGCCGGTTTGAGAAAGGGCGTCGAAAAAGGTCAACGCGTCTTCCAGGGGATTGACGTCGTCGACGATATCGCCGCCGAGAAGGATGACATCCGGCCGCTGCTCAACGACCAGATCAAGCAGATCGCGATGGTTTTCCCCATAAACGCAACTGTGCAGGTCGGTCAAAAGCGCCAAGCGCAGGCGCGCGTCTTCTGTCAATTTGCCAGTATGCACGCTGTAAAAGCGCAGCATCAGGCCATTCCAGAAGGCGCAGACCAGAAACAATACGAACGCCGCCAGCAAAAACAGCGCGATTTTCCACCCCTTCGACATACAGACCTCCTCTTGCCGCACACACCCCGTCCCGAAGGCATACGATGCAGGGAAGCGAGAATATGAGGTGATAGCAATGCTTCCTGATTCATATTATATCACAAATCCCGGCGGCGGTCTACGCGCGGCAAGCCACTGCCGCCCAGGCACGTGCAGTCCCTGCCAGGGTTGTTGCTGCCCGACAGGGCCCACTGGCCCGACGGGCCCCACGGGTCCAACTGGTCCCACCGGCGCGACGGGCCCCACCGGGCCGTCTGGTTCTGCGGGTGCGGCAGGCGCAATTGGCCCGACAGGGCCCACTGGCCCGACGGGCCCCACTGGTCCGACGGGTCCGACCGGCCCCACCGGCCAGGGATTGGAAACACTTCAGCCCTTCACCGAAGGCGTGTCCTACAGAATGGGCGATTTGGTATTTTACAATGGTAGCCTATACCAAGCGGATGTCAACGACCCCACCGGTACGCCCGGCACTTCGGCGGATTACAGTTTGGTGACGGTTATGGGCCCGACGGGTGCGACCGGCGCAACGGGTCCCACCGGCGCGACCGGCCCCTCGGGCGCCGCGGGCGCAACGGGCCCGACCGGGCCGACGGGCGCGACTGGCCCCGCCGGCGCAACCGGTCCGTCCGGTTCTGCTGGTCCGACCGGCCCCACGGGTGCGACGGGTCCCGCTGGCACAGAGGGTCCCACCGGCCCGACCGGCGCGGCTGGCGGCGTTGGCCCCACTGGCCCGACCGGCCCTGAAGGCCCGACTGGCCCCGCTGGCGGTCCGACCGGCCCCACGGGCGCGACAGGTGCAACCGGCGCGGAAGGCCCGACCGGTCCGACGGGTCCCACGGGTCCGACCGGCCCCCAGGGAACGGCGGGCGCCCAGGGCGACGAAGGCCCGACCGGCCCGACGGGTCCCACAGGTCCGACCGGCCCCCAGGGAACGGCGGGCGCCCAGGGCGACGAGGGTCCGACCGGCCCGACCGGCCCCACGGGTCCTGAGGGCGCGGCCGGCGCGACTGGCGCGGAAGGCCCGACGGGTCCAACCGGCCCCCAAGGCACGGCCGGCACGCAGGGCGACGAAGGCCCGACGGGTCCCACGGGTCCGACCGGCCCCCAAGGCGCAGCGGGCACCCAGGGCGACGAAGGCCCGACCGGGCCCACCGGTCCCACGGGTCCTGAGGGCGCGGCCGGCGCGACTGGCGCAGAAGGTCCCACCGGTCCCACGGGTCCGACCGGCCCCACCGGTCCGACGGGCCCTGCCGGAGCGGCTGGCATTGCCGGACGCAGCATGGTGATTGGAACAACCAAGAGCGGCGAAGCCGGAACAGAAGCGAGCGTCGAAGACATCGGCGACGAACTTCAGGGACTGCTCAACTTTATCATCCCCGCCGGCCCCACGGGCCCGACTGGCCCTGCCGGCCCCGCCGGCGCCGCCTCCGCGGCAATTGCCTACCAACTCGGCAGCCTGCGCAACCGGCAAACGGGCGGCGGCCTCCTGCTTTCGACGCTGCAGGCGGATCCCGAGGCCGACTACGCGCTCGGCGAAGATTCGGTAACCATCCGCCTGGCGGGCACGTATATGCTGCGCTATACGGTATATGTGCCGGAGCAGGCGTCGATTGACACGGTGCTGCGCCTGCAGGCCAACGAACAAACGCTGCTCTCCAGCGTCGTGCGGGCGGTAAAACGCGCAAATTCCGGCCAGAGCGCAACCTTCTCCGGCCAGGCGCTGCTCGTAGCCGAGCGTGGCGCGGTGGTGCGCGTCACAAGTTCGAGCGCCCTCAACCTGACCGATACGGCCGCCAACACTTCGGTATCTTTGGCGATCGACAGGGTTGTATAATCGTATAACCAAAGCAACGCGGCGGGAGAAATTTCTCCCGCCGCACAGGCTGAGGCCTGCAGGCATACGCTTGCGGGCCGGTTTCATGTTGGCGTTACGCCTCTTTTTCTTTCTTCTTTCCGGTTATCTTGTTGAGCAACATCACGATGGCCATGATGATGGCGATGACCACAAAGATACCCACCATGCCTTGCAGGACAACGCCCCAGGCGTTTCCAAAGGCCTGGAAGTCTATGCGGAGCTCAAAAGAGGCCTCCGAAGCCAGCGCTTCTTCTTCGCTTTCCATGCCAAGGGATTCCAGATAGGCCCCCTGCTCCTCCACCTGCGCGGAGAGGGAATCCAACTGTTCCTGCTGCTCGCTGAGCTGCATTTCATAAGACTCCACCAAGGCCTGTTCGTCAATAGCAGCCATATACGTACCTCCTTATGCCAAAACCGGAATCAGGGAAATGATCATGCCGCCGGCGATGACCGAAGCGATCTGCCCGGCCACGTTCGCGCCCGCCGCGTGCATCAGCAGGAAGTTCTGCGGGTCTTCCTTCAGGCCCATTTTGTGCACCACGCGGGAGGACATCGGGAAGGCGGAAATGCCCGCCGCGCCGACCATGGGGTTGATCTTCTTCTTGAGGAAAAGGTTGAGGAACTTCACAAAGAATACGCCGCCGATGGTGTCGAAGCAGAACGCCACCAGGCCGAGGAGGAGGATCATAATTGTGTTGATGTTGAGGAACCGGTCCGCCGTCATCACCGGCGCCACAGACAGGCCCAGCACCAGCGAGATCAGGTTCGCCAGCACCTTCTGCGCGGTTTCAGACAGGGAGTCGAGCACCAGACACTCGCGCAACAGGTTGCCAAACATCAGGAAACCAACCAGCGCCACGCTCTTGGGGGCGGCAATGCCGGCGATGAAGGTGACGAAAATGGGGAAGAGTATGCGCGTGGTGCGCGAAATGTTGGCCGGGTTATACTCCATCCGCATCAGGCGTTCCTTCTTGGTGGTCACCAGGCGGATGCAGGGCGGCTGCACAATGGGCACCAGGGCCATGTAGGAATATGCGGCCACGATGATGGCGCCGAGGAACTGCGTTCCATAATACTGCGCCACAAAGATGGAAGTGGGGCCATCCGCCGCGCCGATGATGGAAATGGAGGCTGCGTCCTGCGGGGTGAAGCCCAGCAGGCGCGCCAGCGTGAATGTAAAGAAGATACCGAACTGCGCCGCCGCGCCGCACAAGAGCATCTTGGGGTTGGAAAGCAACGGGCCAAAGTCGATCATCGCGCCGATGCCGATGAACAGAAGCAGCGGGAACAGTTCCGTGGCGATGCCCGCCTCGTAGAGTATGTTCAGCTCTTTGAGCGCGCCCCATTCGGGCAGGTTCACCAAAATCGCGCCCAGGCCCATCGGCAGAAGCAGCGTCGGTTCCATTTCACGCTTGATGGCCAGGAAGATCAGCGCGCCGCCGATCACCCACATAACCATCATCTGCCACGTGATGCCCTGAATGTTTTGCAACAGCCAGTCCATAGACATCCCCCTTGGTTTACGTGTTTTTCGGGCGCTTTGAAAAGGCGGCCGCAGGGCGAAACCGCCGTGGCCGCCGCCCCGCGCCTGCAACGCATGCGCCGGGCCAAAACTCCCCTTTATAAATGCAAGTATATCATATTTGGCGGAACTGTGTCAATGTTTTCTATGTTTCCTTGATGTTTTTTTAAAATCTGCCGCCGCGCGCGCTGCGCGGCAGCGAATTGACATTTTCCGCCACAATATTTATAATTATAATAAAGTTGGGTTTTCACTGTTTTGCGCATCGAAGGAGGATGGTTATGAGAGGCAGGTTCCGGCGCCTTGTGGCGTTGATTGTCGTTTTGACGCTGACGCTGTCTGTATTTGCCGCCGCGCGCGCGGAAGCGGACGAGTCCGCCATTGAGGACATACTGGCGCGGTTTCTGAGCAACGACGAACTGTGTGAAAGCGCGCCCCAGCAGAGCGTGAACGGCGTCTATCGCTGTGCGGAACTGTTGGCCGTAATCGCTTACGAATTTGACAGTACAGGCGCATATGGCTCCGCCGTAGACGACGTCCTGGCGCGGCTTGTCAGCAACGACGAACGCTGCGAAAGCGCGCTCCAGCAGACGGCGAATGGCGTTTACCGCTGTGCGGAACGTTGGCCGTGACCGCCTACGAACTCGACGGTGCGGGAGCGTACGGCTCCGTCGTGGATGGGGTGCTCACGTCGCTGGAAACCAACGACGATTACTGCGAAAGCGCTCTGCAGCAGGCGGCCAACGGCTTTTACCGCTGCGCGGAATTGCTGGCTGTGATCGCCTATGAACTCGACGATACGGGAACGTATGGTTCCATCGTGGATGGGGTGCTTACGTCGCTGGGAACCAACGACGATTACTGCGAAAGCGCCCTGCAGCAATCTGCAAACGGCGCGTACCGTTGCGCGGAATTGCTGGCCATCATTGCCTATGCGCTCGATTATACCGGCGAGGACGCTCCTGCCATTGAGGGCATTCTTGAGAGCCTGGAAAGCAACGACGAACGCTGTGAAAGCGCGCAGCAGCAAATTGTCAACGGAACCTACCGCTGTGTAGAGCTGTTGGCCGTTATTGCCCGCCGGGTAGAAGGCAGCGCGCGGATATAGAGCGCCTGCTGGCCGAAGCCGTCCGACACTGCGCATGCGTCCGCGAAGAGCGGTGCGCGTGGCGGCCCTGACGCGCTTCGCCGGTTTTCCCGGCGGTCAAAACCGCTTGCGAACGGATATTTTAAAAGGGAATTGAACGTTTTGGGCGGGCCGCTCAGATTGTTGACAATGCGGTTTGCCGGCGAAATCGCCCGGTCGCCTGCGGTCCCAAAGGTTCGCGCAGTCCGGCAGACGAGCATTGGAGGAAAATCTGAAAAATCCAATCCAGCGACATGCGCGGCGGATTTGCGGCATTTTTCGCAGGCAAATTGATTTTACCGGAAGAAAAGCGTCGGCCTTGCGCAATTTGCGGCCGGAGCGTTTACCGAAAATGCAGGCAAATTGCGGCGGGATGGCAGAAGGCAGCGCCGGAGCGTTCCACGGTTTCGCCGAAGGTGAAACTGCCGGCGATTCCAGGCAAAGGTTTGCGGCGTGGCGCCTGGAGGAGCGAACTTCCGTCTACCCGGGCCGCCGCCTGCCCTGGAAAGGTTTCCGGCATCCGGTTGCGAACTTTCCGTTCACACAGGCAATCGCCTGCCCCGGAGGGTTTCCGCATCCGGTTGCGAACTTTCTGTCCACATGTGCTGTTGCCTGCCCCGGAAAGCCTTCTATACATCCTGCTGTGAATTTCCCATCTGTACAGGCCGCCGCCTGCCCTGGAAAGGTTTCCAGCATCCGGTTGCGAATTTCCCATCCACTCGGGCCGTCGCTGTCGGTTCATCCTGATACTTGGCTGCTAGAATGATACCCCGTTCACCCGAACTGTCGCAGGCAGATATGGACGTACTGGTGGCAGTGATGGAGAACGTGGCCTTTCCGTTCACCCGGGTTATCGCCTGCACCCGGAAGGGTTTCCGGCATCCGGTTGCGAACTCCCCCTACCCGGACCGTCGCTATCGGTTCATCCTGATATTTGTGCTGATAGAGTGGATTCCCCGTTCACACAGGCAATCGCCTGCACCCCAAAGGGCTTCTGACATCCGGTTGTGAACTCCCCCTGCCCGGACCGTCGCTATCAGTTCTCCCTGATATTTATGCTGATAGAGTGGATTCCCCGTCCACACAGGCTATCGCCTGCACCCAGGAAGGCCTTCCAGTATCCGGTTGCGAACTTTCCGTCCACACAGGCTGTCGAATGGTCTCGATAGTTTGCGCCCGGAAAGGGTCGCGGACGGCGAGATAAGAATGCGTTTTTCTCCATCAGCACTTGCGTTTTTCTTCCCAAATGACAGGGATGGCTGCGCGCCGCCGTTTTGTCAATGTTTCGAACCCTGCTTCGGTTCGCGGAAACAGGGTTTATCAGTGCGCTGGGCAGAGGCGCCTGCAGGGACACACGGGCTGTCGAAAGAGTGGCAAAACTTCTCGCAACAAGAATTTAAGAATATCTGCCTGATGGGAGGCTCTGGATTTTTGCCAAATGATCGGCCCTTCCGCCGTGGAAAGCGCCATTTTTGAGAGGTATATAACGAATTTTCACTGCCTTCCCGCGCCCTTGAAAACGCTATGCGGCCTTCCTTTTCGGAAGTTTTTTGACGGGCTGGCAGACGGGGAGCATCTCCCCGCCACTGCTATCCGCTCCAATCTCCGCTCAGGGGAATGGGATTTCCCGACGCAAAAATCGCCCCGTCCCCGACATGCGCGCCGCCGGTGACGATGAAAGTGCGAAAGGGCTTTCGCCCGCTCGCGCTCTCCTGGGTTTTTTGACAGGCGGAGCCGCCCGCAGGGGCGGCGCGTTTTTGCCACGGGACAGACGCCCCCATATAACAACGCCGCCTCCGGTGCATATGGCCCGGAGACGGCGAAACTGGCCTGCCGCCTCAGCGGCGTTTGAAAATCCAGAACTTGCTGGCAAAGTAGTTGGCGGCGATGACCACTACCTGCGAAATCAGCTTGGAAAGCATGTCGTTTACGCCGCACACGCCCATCAGAAGCGCCATCAGCCCCACGTCCACGCCCAGGGAGAGCACCCGCGCCGAAAGAAACTGTGTGATTTCGCGCCGCAGGTTTCCGCCCCGGCTTTGAAATACCCAGCGTTTGTTGGGGTAAAAGGCGAACGCCACCGCTACGGCCCAGGCCACCAGCGTGCCCGCAATCGCCAACCCCGCGTTCTGGTAGCTGTCGTCCAGAATCAGCGCCGCCAGGCCGGGGCTTTGCGCGCCTTCGCCGCCCACCAGACGGGTAAAGAGGAAATAGACCACGTAGTTGACCACGGTGGTCAGCCCGCCTACCACACAGTAGAGGAAGATTTCCCGCAGGCGCTTGTCGTTCCAAAGTTTTTTGATCATCGCAACGGCCTCGCAAGGTAGTACATGTCGTCCAGTTCGCCTTCGTCAAACGTTACGCCGGGGTAATTGTCGCGGAAGAAGTGTTTCTCCACATAGGCGCGCCGGAAGCCCTGTTTTTCATAGAAAGGAATCAGGTCTTCGGCCGTGCCCACGTAAATCGTATCATATTCCGCTGCCAGCAGGCGGAACAGATGCGCCAGCAGGCGCGAGGCGTACCCCTTGCCGCGCGCGTCCTTTTCCGTAGCCAGATTTTTCAGCTCGCAGCCATCTTCGCGGCGGGTAACGACGGCTTCGCACACGGGCCGGCCGTAAGCGTAGAGCACATACATGTCCCCTGCGTCCAGATAGCGGTCCACCATTGCTTCGCTGGGATCGGCGTCCAGCAAAAGGGGCAAAAAGTCGCGTTTGCCCGCAGCAATGCGGCGAATCTCCTCCGGGGCCAGTTCTCCGCTTTGCCAGTGCTTGCGGCACAGGGCCACATAGCTTTCATTGCCGCCCAAAACAATCTGTTCGCCGGATTTGACCACCTTGCCGTTCGCCACGCGGGCATTGCAGGTGGCCTTGCGGCCGCACCAGCACACGGTTTTGATTTCCTCAATGCTGTCCGCCCAGGCCAAAAGCCAGTGGCTGCCCTCGAAAAGATTGCCCTGGAAGTCCGCGCGCAGGCCATAGCAAATCACGGGAATGCCGCGCCCGTCCACAATGTCCACCAGGCGCTCCACCTGCGCCTTGGTGAGAAACTGCGCTTCGTCCACAATCAGACAATCATAGAGGGAAATGTCGATTTTGTCCAAATCCTCTACATATTCACAGGGCGCGCACAGCCCTGAGCGCGAACCGACCAGCTTTTCCCCGTCGCGGCTGTCCAGCCGCGGCTTGAGCAGAAGCGCGTTCTGGCCGCGTTCGCGGTAGTTATATTGCACCATGATGGCGTTGGCGGTTTTGGAAGAACCCATCGCTCCGTAGCGGAAATATAGTTTGGCCATGCAAAATTCCCCTTATCCACGCGTCCCGGAAAACGCCGTTTTGAAATCCAACGCCAGGCCGGATGCCTGCCCCCAGCGCAGAACAAGGCTGTTTGCGCCATGTTTAAAGCAAAAAGGAGCGTAAGCTGGGCGCTCGACAGCGCATTTTCACGGGCGTTTCGGCAAATATTCGACAAGGGGAACCGCAATTCCTGCCCGGCGCTTGCCAGCCGGGAATTTAACGATTACAATAGAAGAGGGAGGTGCGTGCCATGACCATTGCCGGCGTGATCGCCGAATACAATCCCTTTCACAACGGCCATCTCTATCACCTGGAGGCGACGCGGCGCGCGACAGGTTGCGACGGCGTGGTTGTCTGCCTGGCGGGAAACTTTACCCAACGCGGCGAGGCGGCGATGTTTTCCAAGTGGACGCGCGCGCGTATGGCGCTTTTGTGCGGCGCGGACGCGGTGTTTGAACTGCCGGCGCTGTTTGCGGTACGCACGGCGGATTTTTTCGCCCGCGGCGGCGTAGGCGTGTTGGCGGGTCTGGGTTGCGACGCGCTTTCTTTCGGCTGTGAAACGGACGATATGGCGCTGTTGAAGACGCTTGCAGAATTGCGCGAGGACGAGCCGGAGGCGCTTTCCCGGAAAATACGCCGCCGCCTGGAGACGGGCATGAGCCACGCCCGCGCCCGGGGCGAGGCGGTGGCGGAATATCTTGGCATGGCCCCGGAGACCCTCAACGCCCCCAATCTGGCCCTGGCAGTGGAGTATGTGCGCTGTCTGCGAAACGCCTCCATGCAGCCGTTCGCCGTCCGCCGCATCGGGGATTATCACGATGGGACGCTGGCGCGCCTTTGTTCGGCTACGGCGGTGCGCCGGGCGTTGGCGGCGGGGGAGGACGTCTCCCGGGCGGTTCCGGCCGCCTGCCTGCCGCTGCTTTCTGCAAAGCCTCGCCTGCCGCTGGATATGGCCGTGCTTTATCGGTTGCGGCAGGGCGGCTTCTCTCTGCCGGACGCAGGCGAGGGATTGGACGGGCTGTTGGCGCGGGCCGCGCGGGAGAGCGGCACGCTGGAGGAAGCCATTGCGCGCGTCAAGTCGCGACGCTACACGCGCGCGCGCATTGCCCGGGCGGCGGCGCATGCCGCGGCGGGACTGACGGCGGAACTGGCGGCCAGGTATGCGCAGCCCCCCTACGCGCGCTTGCTGGGCCTGCGCGCAGGCGCGGAACCGCTTTTGCGCGAACTTTCCCGGCGCGCGGCGCTTCCCATCGTCTCCGACCCGACGCGCCTGCGCGGCGACGCCTGCTTTGAAGCTGAATGCCGCTTTACCGATTTGTGGGCGCTGGGCGAAGCGGAAAGCGAGAACCGTCGCGCCGGCCAGGAATTTACGCGCCCGTTTGTGCGCGTGGAAGGCGGAGAAACGCCTGTCAAGTGAGCGTAAGATGAATTGTTCCGTCCGCCGGGCGGCGCGCACAGGGAAGGAAATGTCACCAGCAAGCAACACAATGGCGATCTCCGTCCGCCATGTGGCGTGCAAGGGGAGGAAATGGCGCTGAAAGCGGGAGGCTTGCCTCCCGAACCGCGATACCTGCGTGTGTTTGTGCGGGAAAAGGGTATATGCAGTGAGCGGGGCGGCGGCTCTCGGCTGATCCACCGCAGCGTGTCCGAAAACTATTTTTTCGGGCATGTTTTTCTGTCGCTTATATACATAAAACGGGACATGAATCCAAAGTTTTGTTGTGTAAAATGGCGGTCGAAAGGAGTTTTTGCACAGCCTTACAATGTTCATGCGTGTTTGTCTGCCAAGCGGGCAAAGGCTGTCAATGGGTTTTGTCCGCTACAACCCTGTTTTTCGCGCAAAACGGCTGTCGCAGGCCACTACAGAGCGCTGACAAAGCCTGTAAACGCAAAAATTGCCCGGAAAAGAAGGAAAACCGGTGGCAATTTTCGCTTCCTGCGTCAGTTGCACATGCAGTCTGCGGTCGCTTACGTTCAGGCAAGAACCCTTGCCTGCAAGTTTGCTTCCTTGGCTTGCAGGCTTTCTCATCACTCTGGCAGTCTGTTGATTTTGTCAACATCCTGCGGCGGCCGCAGGCCGCCAACCATCCATAAAGCGCGCCGCCCGATGCGTTCGGGCGGCGTGCGGTTAAAAGATACGGGGAGTCGGTCTGCGCCAAGACGGAACCGCGTCCGGGCTGCAAAAACGAGCGGCATTGGCGTTTGGAATATCGGCGAAGGCGCGCCGGTATTTGGGGAAAGGTTTGGCTGGACCGCCCTGAGCGCGCCGGTTACGCCGGCATCTTATGTTTGGAGCGCATCAGGCGGGCGTTTTTGCGGGGCGTTAAGCGCCGGACAGCATTGCCCGGCCAAATTGGCCGCCGTCTCATCTTCCGCCTTGCCAGGGGCGCCTCCCAAAATTTCAACGGTTAAACCTGGAAGCGCCGCCCTGTAATCGTTCAGAGCAAACATCGCCTGAAAAGCCGGGAAAAACGGTCGCATGGGCTGTCGTGTGATTTTTACGCGGGGAGCAGACGGGTTTCGGCATCGTAACGCGTGTTGAGAAGCTGGTCTACGCCCTGCACGCAGGCGCTCATGTTGCTCACGGCATCGCCGGTGCTGCGGCCCTGGGCAAAGGCGTCGTCGAAGGCTTCGAAAGCGTTGGTAATGGCTTCACGCGTGGTTTCGTCCAGAAGCAGATAGCGTTGGCCGTAGGCGGTGGCGATGGCGTCGTCCAGTGTAACTGCCGCCAGGTAGTAATCCCGCATGGAAGGCAGGATCGACCCTTCTACATCCGCGCCGGCCAGCGTGACGCCATCGTAGCTGCGCGTGAACAGGCGCAGGTTGCGGTACAGGTCTTCGCCCAGGCTGTTGCGCGCCATTGCATATTCATTCCGCATATTCGTTGCATTGCCTGCGAATATGCACACAAGCACAATCAGCACCAGTGCAATCAATGCCGCCGCGCAGGGAAATACCACGCGGGCATTTAACTTTGACTTTACGCGCTTGAGTATCTGCATGGTTTGTACCTCCCACTTTGTATGAGAAAGTCTATGCTGTATGCAGCCTGAATATGCACTGCATATACATAGAAATATACGACGGGTGCATAGAAAATCCTGCGGGATACTTGTGAAATAATTGCATATATACATGGTATATTCACCATGATTCGCGCACATTTTATACATTTCGCGTACATTTCGCGCATTTTTGTACCGTGTTTTCGTCACAATTCGACGCGCGCCGGGCTTCAAGCGCGCGGGTAAAAAAAGTTCGCCACAAGATGCTGTGCACGCCCCGCGGGGAAGACGCAGCATCTTGTGGCGGAAGAAATGTTAAATTTAAATTATAAAATATCTAGCGGGCGGGAGGGCAGAGCATCACTGCCGCTGCGGGCAGATTGTCAAGCGTTTCCGAAGAGATTTCCACTTCATTCGGCAAATACTTCGCGCCGGTGAGACGCACAAATTCCTGCTCGTCGGTGATGGGGAAGTTGCACAATACGGTTTTGAAGTGCATGGCGATGGCGGTGTGCGGTTTGGCTTCTTTCAGAAGGCTGACCGCTTCGGGCGTGGTGATGGTGTAGGTGCCGCCGATGGGGATGAGCATTACATCCACGCCGCGCAGTTCTTCATACATCTCCGGCGTGGGCAAATGGCCCAAATCTCCCAGGTGGGCGATGCGCAGGCCGTCGCCCTCAATGATAAAGATGATGTTTTTGCCGCGCTTGGCGCCCTGCGCGTCGTCGTGGAAGCAGTCCAGGCCATGGATTTTCAGGCCGTTTACCGCGCGCGGGGCGCTGTCGGCCACAAGCAGCGGATCTCCGCCGAGCGACTGCACGTAATTGTGGTCAAAGTGGTCGTGCGTGCGCAAAACCACGTCTGCACGGGCGCGGCAAAGGGAATAGCCCACCGT
Organism: uncultured Clostridia bacterium; assembly: GCA_904420265.1. Lineage (GTDB taxonomy): Bacteria > Bacillota > Clostridia > Christensenellales > Aristaeellaceae > Pullichristensenella. The sequence continues at coordinate 7,662 of CAJFUU010000050.1, read as the reverse complement.
GTCGTCGAAGGGATCGGTCACCACCGTGACGCCGTTTGCAAACGTCAGGGAAAAGCAGGAATGTCCGTACCACTTGAGTTTCATCGTCTGTTTCCTCCTATTAAATTAAGCATCGTCGCGCAGGCATACAGCCCGCCGCCGCCGCCCTTGCGCAGGCACGTGGCCGCCCGTTGGCGCACGGCTTTGTCCAGCGCCACAATTCGCGTCCCTTCCGGCGCTTCGGCAAGTTTTGCGGCTTCGCAAAACAGGGAGAGGGACTCCGCTTCGACAGGCAGGCCGCGAAAGCGGAGAAATGTACGCGCAAATGCGTTCGCCGGTTCAGGGCGCTCGTATTCGCGCACCAGCGCCGCCGTGGGCGCAAGCCGCCATATACCGCCCGCGCTCTCGCAGGAAAACCAGGGGCTGTCAAGGGCATGGCGAAGGATAAACAAACCGCCGCCCCGGTCGCGCCGCGCGTTTGCGCCTGGGGGAAGATATGCGCGCGGCAGGGCGGTCATGGCTTTTCGCCCCGCCTTTGCGCGAGGCGGCGGAAGGCCTCGGGCAGCATTTCCACAATGTTGCGGGCGGTCATGGCGGTCTCGCCGTATTTTTCCTCGGCCAGAATCCCGGCCAGGCCGTGGATTTCGCAGGCGGCGGAAATGTTGAACCGTTCGCAGGTTCGCAGCCCCGCCAGCAGGCCGGCGAATACGTCGCCGGAGCCGCCCTTGGCCATGCCTGCGCAGCCGGTCGTGCTGATAAAGACCGGGCCTTTCGGCGGATTGAGTTCACAGATCACGCGGCTTGCACCCTTGAGCACTGCGCGGCAGCCGGATTCCCCGCCCAGCGCCGCCAGCGCGCGGACGTCGGAAATCGGGTCGGTCAGCTCCCGCCCCAGCAGGCGCCTGGCCTCGCCGGGATGCGGGGTGAGTATGCAGTGGCCGTCCAGCATGGAAAGCAGCTTTCGATGTTCGGAAAGTATGTTGAGCGCGTCCGCGTCCAACACGATGCTTTCCCGTATACGCTCCTTCTCCGCCAACAACGCTTCCAGCACCTCCGGGGCGCAGCGTTGAGAAAGCCCCGGCCCGGCGACGATGCTCTTCCCGTCCCGCAATTCCCACAGCACGTCCGCCGCTTTGGCGGAGAGCGCGCCGTCCTTTTCCGGCAGGGGAACGCACATGGCGCAGGGCTCCAGCACCTGCAAAATGGGCACGATGGAAGCGGGGCAGGCCACGGTCACAAGCCCCGCGCCGCTGCGAAGCGCCGCGCCTGCGCACAGCGCCGCCGCGCCCGCCATGCCCATGCTGCCGGCGACGACCAGCACGTGGCCGCGCGTTCCCTTATGCGTGTTGCGGGGGTATTGGGGCAAAAAGTCCTGCGGTTTTGCGAAGAGCCCGGTACAGCCGGTGGCGTTGAGTTGTTTCAGGAATGCTTCGGTCGCGCGGATGCGGATATCCGCCGTGAGGATCTCGCCGCATTTGTCCAGTCCGTCGTTCAGATAGTGGCCGGTCTTGGCGCACTGGAGGGCGAGAGTCATATCGGCTTGCACGCAATGCGGAAATGCCTGCCCGGAAAGGCCGGAAAGACCGGAAGGAATGTCCACGGAGACGATCTTTGCGCCGTGATTGAACTGGTCGCAGTTCATGCGCTCGATGAGCGCGGCGGCGTTTCCCGCCGGGGCGCGTGAAAGCCCAGTGCCGAACAGGGCGTCCACCCAGATGTCGGGCCGCTCAGGGCTATCCACCGCAATTTCGCGCACGCCTGCCTCTCGCGCCCGGCGCAGGTTTTCGATGGCGTCCGCACTTTTCGGCTCTTCCGCAAGCACGAAGGCCACCTCGCCCCCGCGCGGTTTGAGCAATCGCGCCGCTGCCAGCCCGTCGCCGCCGTTGCCGCCGGGGCCGCAGGCGAAAAAGATGGTTTTGAACGAACCAAAGCGCTCTTCAAGCATGGCCGCGAGCGCAGCGGCCGCGCGTTCCATTACGTCGATGGATTTGACGCCCGCCTCCGCGAAGTACATCTGCTCCATTGTGCGCATCTGTTCCGGGGTCAAAAGCGTTTTTTCCAAAATTTCCATAGAATCACCTCCGTGGGACGGCCGGATGGGGGCGCCGCCTCACACATACCCATACAGCCCGCGCACGGACACGTCGCCCGCCAGCACGGCCTCGGTCTTTCCCTCCACGCGCCACAAAAGCGCGCCGTCCTCGCGAAAATCTAGCGCCTCTCCCTCGCGGCCTTGGATTTTTACGCGCTGCCCAAGCGTTGCGGACAGGGGGCGGATGCCTTCGAGGATCGGGGCAAGCCCCTCCCGTTGCCAGCGCTCGTACCACGGCTCAAAGCGTGAAAGGAAACGGGGCAAAAGTTCCTGCGGCGCAAGGCGTGCGCCGGTCTGCAAAAGCAGCGACGTGGCGTGGGGAAGGGCTTCCGGAAACGCTGTTTGCAAAAGGTTTACGCCGATGCCCAGCACAATCCAATCGCACATGCCCTGGGCAAAACCGGCTTCCGCCAGCATGCCGCACAGCTTTTTTCCGCCCATCACCAGGTCGTTGGGCCATTTGATGCGCGCCGGGCCGAAGGGCGAGAGCGCCTCGGCCATCGAAAGCGCCGCCACGAACACGGCTCCGCCCGCCTGCGCCGCGGGCACGTTTTCCGGCCGCAACAGCAGCGAAAACCACAGGCCTTCGCCCCTGGGAGATTCCCAGCTTCTTGCCAGCCGCCCGCGCCCAGCAGTTTGCCTTGCCGCCGCCACGGCGCACTCGCCTCGGCCCTCCAGGGCGTAGCGCTTGGCCACGGCGTTGGTGGAATCCACCTCGTCAAACGTAAAGATTTGCCGCATAATGCCTCCCAATTGTGACCTTCCTTTGAATATTGTAGCACATTCCCGGGCATTTGACCAGTTTTCCTTGCCTTTCCCGGCGCGAATTTGTATACTGGAAACTGCGCAGGTGTGCGCTTTGGGCGCCAATGGAACCCCGGCGGGCGCGGGCGCGTCCAAAATGGAGAAGAAAAAGTAAGGAGAACGGCGAATATGCAGGTGACGCAGCGCTTTGCGCAGCTTCTGATTAAAAACGTAGGCAAGGTCATCGTGGGCAAGCAGGACGCGGTGGAGCTGATGATGATCGCGCTTCTGTGCCGGGGACACGTGCTCATCGAGGACGTGCCGGGCGTGGGCAAAACCACGTTGGCCTCGGCGCTGGCGCGCTCGTTGGACTGCTCGTTCAAGCGCATACAGTTCACCCCCGACATCACGCCCAGCGACATCACCGGCTTTTCCATCGTCAATTTCAAAACCGGCGAGTTGGAATACCGGCCCGGGCTGGTGATGAGCCAGATCGTCCTGGCCGACGAAATCAACCGCACCTCGCCCAAGACGCAATCCAGCCTTCTGGAAGTGATGGAGGAAGGCCAGGTGACTGTGGACGGCACAACCTACCGGATGCCCAGTCCCTTTATCGTGCTGGCCACGCAGAATCCGGTGGACTTTGTGGGCACGTATCCCCTGCCCGAGGCGCAGCTTGACCGCTTCTTCATGCGCGTGGCCATCGGCTATCCCACGCCCGAGGAGGAAACCGACATCCTCGAGCGCTACACCTCCGGGGCGCGGCCCATGGAGGAATTGAAGCCCATCTGTTCTTCGCAGGACATTGTCAAACTGCAACAGCAGGTGGATACGGTTTATACATCGCGCGAAGTGCGCGCCTATATTTCCGCCATTGCCGCGGCCTCGCGCCGGAACGGGGCGCTGCAGCTGGGCATCTCCACGCGCGCGGCCATATCGCTTCTGCGCGCCGCGCAGGCCCGCTCGTTGATGTTGGGACGCGACTACGTCTCTCCCGAGGACGTGCAGAAAATGGCCGAGCCGGTGCTGGCCCATCGCCTGGTGTTGAGCCCCGAGGCGCGCATGCGCAACATGACGGCGCAGCGCGTGCTGGCAAACGTACTCGGCTCCGTGCAGGTGCCGGTGAAGGCCAGATGACCTCGCGGCTGACCGGGGCGCTGATCGCCATGGCGGCGCTTCTGGCGACGGGGCTTTCCACGGGCGGCAGGATTTACTATCTGTTGTTTTATACAATGCTTCTGCTGCTGCTTTTATCGTTGGCGTCGGTTTTGTGGGTGTTGTTTACCGCGCAGATTGAAATGCGCGGCGTCAAGCCCCGCGTGGAACGCGGCGAGGCGCTCATGACCATCTTCACCGTGCGGCACGCGTCGCTTTTGCCGGTGTCTTCCCTGCGCATCCGCCTGAATGTGCCTTCGGCGTTTTCGGCTTCGCAGGAAATCAGCGTTTCCACGCCGCCGTTTAAAACGCGCACGTTCCGCTATATGGTGCGTTGCCCGCACCGGGGCAGCTATGAAGTCGGCGTTACCAGGCTGCGCGCCAAGGATCTGTTCGGCCTGTTTTCCATTTCCAAAAAGAGCGGCCTGCGCCTTTTGCGCGTGGATGTATATCCCAAGTCCTACGACGTGCCCTTTATGGAACTCAAGGCTGGAGACACCGGGCCGGAGTTGCGCTCGCGCGCTACGGAAGACGCTTCTTCGCCCTCGGATGTGCGCAAATGGCAGGAGGGCGACGTGCTCAAAAAGGTGCACTGGAAACTGACCATGCGCCGGCGCGAACTGATGGTGCGCACGTTTGAGGAATCTTCGCGCCCGGATACGCTGATCGTGCCCGACCTTGCCGAAATTTCAGCGTTGCCGGACCAGGCGTTGAGCATTGAGGATTGCGTGTGCGAAGTCTGCCTGTCTCAGGCCCGCGCGCAGCTTGAGGAAGGCTATCCGGTGCGCATGCCGCTTTTGAGCGCGCGACCGGGCGAGGTGGCGGGCCAGTTCCCGCAGGATTTCACCATGTTCGCCGAGGCGCTGATGCGCGTAAAGTTCGACAGCCCCTATCCCTATGAACAAGTGCAGTTGCAAATGCTGCGGCGCAGCACGCGCACCGGCGGCTGCGTGCTGGTTACGCCGCGGCTGACCACGCGCGTGGCCGATATGGCGCTGAAAATTGCGCGCTCCGGCGTGCGCGTGCGGCTGGTGTGGGTTACAGACAGCCGCAACAGCCAGTCTCTGGAAATGGTCGAGCGGCTAAAAATGGAAAATGTGGAGGCGCATCTTACAGACCCCTGGGAAGGCGCCGCCTGATTTCGTCCAATACATCCCGGCGCGCCGGGAGAGACAGAGGAGCAAATGACCAGAACGCAGAAAATCCTTCGCCTGTTGAGCACGGCGCTGATTGCGGCGCTGATGGCCGGCAGCGTGGCAAACACCATATTGAGCGCTTCCGCGCTGGAGGCGGCGTGGCCGCTGGCCTACCTGTGGGGCCTGGGCGCGGCGCTGCTGGGCGCGGTGATGTCCTTGGGAACCGCCGCGCTGATCGCCGCGCTTGCGGCGCTGGTTACGTTTTTGGGCCTGTCGTTTGCCGGCGGGGCCTTCGGCGTGCGCGCGCTCATCGACGCGTTGCGCCTCGCCTGGGATACCGGCGAATGGGCGGAAGTGGCCGCGCACGCCCCCGCCGCGGCAATGCTGCTGGGCGTGGCGCTGGGCCTGCTGTTCTTCGCGTTGGTCAAAAGCCGGGAAGGCGTGTTCTTTGCGGCGCTGATTTCGCTGGCGGCGGTGGTCGTTTCCTGTACGCTCAACGAGGATATGGGCGTGGGCGTGGCCGTGCCGGCGCTGATCGGCCTGGCGGCGGCTTACGCGCATACGTCGGAGGCGGAGCGCGACGTGCGCGGCTATGCGCGCGCCCTTGTGCCGGCGACGCTGGCGGTATTGGTGGCGTTTTTGCTCGTGCCGCAGGGGCGGCTGACCTGGGCGCCGCTGGAAAACGCCGCCAACAGCCTGCGCAACACCTTTGAGGACTATTTCCGCTACGATCAGGTGCGCCAGGCGTTTTCCCTGCAGGAGCGCGGCTTCAATTACAGCGCGCAGGACGGGGACGGGCAGGTCAACCGCCTCGGCGGGCCCGCCAGCCCTGATTTGACCCCCGTAATGCGCGTGCGCGCCGATGCGGATATGTTGCTGCGCGGCACTATTCGCACCGAATACACGGGTTATTCCTGGATTGACAGCGGCGAGAACGCCCGCTATCTGTATTACGATTTCACCCGCCGCGGCGTGCGCGCCGAGGTGTTCGCCTCCGAAGCCGTGCCCGGCGCGGAGGACGCGTTTTTCTCCGCGAGCGCCGAGGTGGAAATGCTCGACGACGGCACCAGCACGCTCTTTGCGCCCCACCGGCTTGCCGATTTTTCCATGGGCCTGGAAAACGCCGTCTATTACAATACCGCCGGAGAAATTTTTCTGGCGCGCAACGTGCAGGCGGGCGACAGCTATGCGTTCACGGCGCTTTTGCAGGCCGGCGAGGCGGCGCTGGAAAATCTGACGCTTGCGCGCGCGTCCGTCGAGGACGAGGGCTATGCCCAGGCCGCGCAGGCCTGCCTGGCCCTGCCGGACGGCGTGGAGCAGGGCGTGTACGACCTGGCCGCGCAGATCACCGCCGGCGCGGAGAGCGATTACGCCAAGGCCGCCGCCATTCGCGATTGGCTGGCCGTCAATTGCGCTTATACGCTGGAGGTGGATTACCCGCCGCAGGATTGCGATTTTGTTTCCTATTTTTTGCTGGATTCCCGGGAAGGCTATTGCAGCTATTTCGCCAGCGCCATGGCCGTGCTTTGCCGGGCCGCGGGGCTGCCCGCGCGCTATGTGGAGGGTTATACGCTCGAAGCCGTGCCGGGCGAGGAAGTTGTGCTTACCGGAGAAAACGCGCACGCGTGGGTAGAAGTCTATTTCAACGGCGTGGGCTGGCTGTCCTTTGACCCCACCGCCGCCGCCGAGGATGGAAGCGGCGACGGCGCCGGTGAGGAGCAACAGGGCCTGCACAGTGCGGACGGCGCTTCCCAAGGCGGCGCGGGCCTGCCGCCCGAAGGCGGAGACGATCCCACGCCGCCGCCGGAGCACCCCGGCGACGCGCCCACGCCCGATTTGTCCGGTTCCACGCCGACGCCGACGCCGCCGGACAATGGCCTGGCCACGCCCAGCCCTACGCCGGACGCGGGAGATACCAGCCCCAGCCCCACGCCGCCAAACGACGGCGAAACCAGCCCCAGTCCTTCGCCAACCCCACCCGACGCCACGCCCAGCCCCTCGCCCCCGCCGGATGCGGACGAAGAGGAAGAGCAGGACGAGGACGATCCGCCCTCGCCCTGGCTGTGGATCGTACTGGGCATATTGCTGCTGCTTCTTTTGATTGCCGCGGCGGTTTTGTGGCTGCGCGCCCGCCTGCGTCGCAGTGACCCCGCCGTGCTGGCCGCGCAGGCCAGGACTTCCGACGAAGCCGGCCTGATCCTCTGCCGCGCCATGCTTACGCTGCTTGCCCGCGCCGGGCAGGCGCCGCTGGGCGGCGAGGACATCGAAACGTTCGCGCACCGCGTGTGCGTGGGCGCGTTTGCCAATCCGGATTTTGAGGAATTTTGTCACCGTCTGGCCCTGTCGCGTTATGCCCGTGTGCCGTTGGAGGCCGCCGATTTGGAAACCGGCTTGCGCGCCTATCGCCGCTTCCGCGCCGCTATGCGCAGGGGCGAGCGGCTGCGCTTTGATCTGCATCGCGCCCTGCACGGCCTGGGGGATACCAGGGCCATTCCGTAGCGGCGCAACCCGGCGGGCTCCAGGCCCTGCCGGGAACCGCCGCGGTTTTTGGACAGT
>CAJFUU010000049.1 GCA_904420265.1 uncultured Clostridia bacterium | reverse complement strand
ACCGCCGATGCCCGAAACCACGCCGGGAACGGTTGTGCGCGCCACGTGCTGCTTCATCAACTCCACGGCGCGGTAGCCGGCGGTGATGTCTACACCGGCCTGCTTGTAGCTCTCGCTGGCGCTTTTCATGCTTCCGCCTCCGAAATCTTGCGTTCGTACTTGTTTTTGCGGCAACCCACCGGCGGCTCTACGGGATATTGGCCGTCAAAGCAGGCGGTGCAGAAACCGTGGGAATTGTCGGCCAGCTTCCTGGCGCTCTCGCAACTCAGATAGCCGAGGGAATCCGCGCCGATGATCTGGCAGATTTCCTCCAGGCTGTGCTGGCAGGCGATCAGTTTATCGCGGCTGTCGATGTCGGTGCCGAAATAGCAGGGGTTTTTGAACGCCGGGGCCGAGGAGCGCATGTGCACCTCGGTAGCGCCCGCTTCGCGCAGCAGCCGCACGATGCGCGCGCAGGTCGTACCGCGCACGATGGAATCGTCCACCAGCACCACGCGCTTGCCCTTTACCGTGGCGGAGACGGGGTTGAGCTTGATGCGCACCAGGTTTTCGCGCTCGGACTGGGTGGGCTGGATAAAGGTGCGGCCAATATACTTGCTTTTGATAAAGCCGATGCCGTAGGGAATGCCGCTTTGCCGGGCATAGCCCAGAGCGGCGTCGAGGCCGCTGTCCGGCACGCCGATCACCACGTCGGCCTGCACCGGGTGTTCCAGCGCCAGAAACGCGCCCGCCCGCGCCCGCGCCACATGGACGCTGGAACCGTCGATCACCGAATCCGGCCGGGCGAAGTAGATGTACTCAAACACGCAGGTGGTCTTTTCCGCCTCGCCCACGTGCGTGCGGTCAGAACGCATGCCGTCCTTGTCCACCACGACGATTTCGCCCGGATCCAGATCGCGCACTATATGCGCGCCAATGGCGTCCAGCGCGCAGCTTTCCGAGGCAAAAACGACGCTGTTGCCGATTTGGCCGATGCACAGGGGGCGGAAACCGTGCGGGTCGCGCACGGCGATGAGCTTGCTGGGTGACATGATCACCAGCGAATAAGCGCCCTTCAGGCGGTTCATCGCCCGGCTGACGGCCTCCTCGATGGAGCCGCAGGCAATGCGTTCGCGGGTGATGGCATAGGTGATCACTTCGGTATCCGAAGTGGTGTGGAAAATGGAGCCTTCCAGTTCAAACGCCTCGCGCAGTTCGGCGGCGTTGGTCAGTGCGCCGTTGTGCGCCAACGCCATGCGGCCTTTGACGTGGTTGACCACCAACGGCTGCGCGTTGAGGCGGGGATCGGTGCCCATGGTGCCGTAGCGCACATGCGCCACGGCCATCTGCCCCGTACCCAGCGAGCGCATCACTTCCGGGGTGAAAATTTCGTTGACCAGGCCCGCGCCCTTGTGGCAGTGGATGACGCCGTCGTCGTTCATAGCGATGCCGCAGCTTTCCTGGCCGCGGTGCTGCAGGGCGTACAGACCGTAATAGCACAGCGAGGCGACATCCAGCCCATCCGGGCTGTAAACGCCGAACACGCCGCATTCTTCATGCAGGTTGTTAAACATATAAGTCCCTCATTCGCCCATCAGGCGGCGCAGAATTTCATGGTAGGCGTCCTCGACGTGGCCGAGATCGCGGCGGAAGCGGTCCTTGTCCAGCTTTTCGCCGGTAACGCTGTCCCAGAAGCGGCAGGTGTCCGGGGAAATCTCGTCCGCGAGCACGATGGTACCGTCCGCCAGGCGGCCGAACTCGAGTTTGAAGTCGATCAATTCGATATTGAGGTCTTTCAGATAGGTGGAGAGCACGTCGTTGACCTTCAGCGCATAGCCGCTGATCAGGTCCAGTTCTTCCTTGGTGGCATATTCCATGGCGAGGATGTGATATTCGTTGACCATGGGGTCGCCCAGCTCGTCGTCTTTGTAGCAAAACTCCAACACGGTCTTTTTCAGTTTCGTGCCTTCCGGCAGGCCCAGGCGCTTGGCCAGGGAGCCGGCGGCGATATTGCGCACGATGACCTCCAACGGCACGATGGAAACGCGCTTGACCACCGTTTCGCGCGGGGAAAGTTCTTCCACGAAGTGGGTGGGCACGCCGTTTTGCTCCAACAATTTCATCAGGTGGTTGGTCACGCGGTTGTTGATCTCGCCCTTGCCCGCGATGGTGCCCTTTTTCAAGCCGTTGAAAGCGGTGGCGTCGTCTTTGTAATCCACAATCAGCAGGGCGGGGTCGCTCGTTTCATAAACCTTTTTGGCCTTGCCTTCGTACAGCAGATTGGTTTTTTCCATAATGCCCTCCCGTTATTCCTGTTCAAATTCAGCGCGGATTTGCGCGTCTTTGGCGATGATTTTCGCCTTGGTGGCGGCGCGGTCGTCCGCAAGGCGCCCAGCCAGCGCGGAATCTTCCACGGCGATGATCTGCGCGGCCAGCAAGGCGGCGTTTTTGGCCCCGTCGATGGCCACGGTCGCCACCGGCATGCCCGGCGGCATCTGTACGGTGGACAAAAGCGCGTCCAATCCGTCCAGCGTTGAAGACTTGATGGGCACGCCGATGACCGGCAGCGTGGTGTTGGCCGCCATGGCGCCGGCCAGATGCGCGGCCTTGCCAGCGGCGGCGATGATGACGCCAAACCCGTTTTCGCGCGCGGTTGCGGCGAAATCGCGCGCCTCTTCCGGCGTGCGGTGCGCGGAAAGCACGCGCACGCAGAATGGAATTTCCAGCGCCTTGAGCATGTCGGCGCAGGGGCGCATTACGCCCAGATCGCTGTCGCTGCCCATCACTACGGCTACTTTGCGCAAAGCAATCCCTCCTGTCAGCAGAGTTTACGAACATTGTCAGGGACAAAATTATGATATACGCACTTTCGGCACTTGTCAACGAACGATATGTTATGCATACCATTAAATATTCGACAAAAAGCCGAACATTCACAAAAAAACGCCCGCGGAACCGTCCGCGGGCGCGCCAAGGATCAATAGTAGATGAAGTTCTGCAATTCGCGGGTGTTGGTCGTCCAGTCTACATCGTAGAACATGGATTGCTCATTGCGCGTTTCCTGCACATAGGTGCCTGTGAGGGGAAGCACCATGGTATCCACGCTCTCCAGGTCGCTGTTGAGCACCCTTTCGGCAATGGAGATAATGTCGTTGAGCTGCATATTGGTTTCAATATACTGCTGCAGGGTCATGCCAAGCTGCATCAGCTCCATGGCGTTGGTGCCGCGCATTTTGTCCATCAGGGCGACGAGCACTTTGCGCTGGCGGTTGGTGCGCTCCCAGTCGCTGTCGATTTTACGGATGCGGGCGTAAGCCAGCGCCTGGCGGCCGTTGAGGTGCACGTTTTCGCCGTACTCCTCCAGCAGCACGTTGGTGCTTTCCAGGTTGCTCTCGTCCCAACCGTACTGTTGGGCGATGGCGTACTGGCTCATGGCGTTGTGGTTGATCTGGTTCATCTCTTCTTCGGTGATGTCCATTTCAATGCCGCCCAGGGCCTCCACAATTTGCGTAAAGCCGGTAAAGTTGACCATGACGTAGTTCTGGATGTTCAAATCCAGCAATTCGTTGATGGTCTTCATCGCCAGCGCAGGGCCGCCGAAGTAGTTGGCGGCGTTGAGGCGGTACGTACCGTTGTTGGCGCCCAAATCGTCGTATTCCACGGCGATGTCGCGCATCAGCGAAGAAAGCTTGACTTCGGAGGTCTGCGTATTGATTGAGCAGATAATCATCGTATCCGAACGGCAGCTTTCGTTTTGATTGCGCTGATCCACGCCCAGAAGCAGTATATTGACCCACTCCGAGGGCAAGTCGGGATTGATGGAAAGGTCGGTTACATCCACAAGCTGTTCGTCGCTCAGGCCGGCGATATCTGTGTCCTCGCTGCCCAGAAGCGCGCTCAACGCCGTGGGGTCCGTCGTCGCATTGGCGTCGGCGGCCGCGTCTGCGGCGGGATCGGCCGCGCCGGTTTCCGTATTGGCGGCGGGGGCGACCGTTTCCTGGGCGGCCTGCGGCGAATCATTTTGCACGTCCGGCGAATTGGAAGCCCATGGCTGCCAGATGAGGAGCGCAACGGCGATGATGACGACAATCAAAATGACGATAAAGGCATAAAACCGGCCGCTGGTGCGCCTGCCGCGGCGCGGGGCCGGACGGCGGGAACCGGAACCGCCCGAGGGCCGGGAGCCTGCGGGGCGCGAGCCGGAAGACGCGGGACGCCGCGCGGCGGAAGAGGCCGATCGCTGCGGAGGCCGACGATCTGACATGAAATTCATCTCCTTATACATTTCGGTTGTACGTTAACATTATACACGGCAAATCCCCGGAAATCAACTCGATTTGCCGGGGAAAAGGCCGCGAATAGGGCATGAGCCCGAAAAAATTGTGACAAACGGGTTATTTTCCCGCCACAGACAGCGCGGGGAGCAGCAGCGAAGGGCTGCCGAAGGCCACATTGGAAGGCGAGGGGAACTTCAAATCGCCGCCCACGGCCTCGACATCTTTGAGCAGGGAGAAGAAATTGCCGGCCAGCGTGATTTGGTGAACAGAGCCGGCGATTCTGCCGCCTTCGACGCGATAGCCCCGCGCCGGCAGGGAGAAATCGCCGCTGACGGCGTCCGCGCCCGCGTGCCAGCCCTGCAAATCGGTAATCAAGAGGCCGTCGCCGAGCACGTCCAGCATGTCCTCAAGACGCAGGTTTGAGGGCTGAATGAAGAGATTCGACGGCGCGACGCCAACCGGGGAAGAATAGCCCGGCCGCACGGCGTTGGCCGTGGTGGAAACCCCTTGCTTTTTGGCGGTTTTGAGGTTGTGCAAAAGCGTGCTGAGCACGCCTCCGGAAACGATTTCCTTGCGGAAAGTGGGCACGCCCTCGCCGTCGAAGGGGGTGGAAGACGGCTGGCCGGGCATGTGCGGGTCGTCTACGATGGTCACGCATTCCGCGGCGATGCGCTCGCCTTCGCGCCCCTTGAGCAGCGAAAGCCCCTTCTGGGCGAGGTCGGCGGAAAACACGCCGGAGAAGGTGCCGAGCATTTGCGCGGCCACGTCGTTGCGCAGAAGCACGCGGTAGGCGCCGGAGGGGACGCTTTCGGCGCTCAGGCCGTCCACGGCCTCCTTTGCCGCCTCGCGCGCCGTTTTCTCCGCGTCGATTTTTCGCGGGTCGTTTTCATAAAACAAAGCAAAGCCGGAACTGGTGCGGCCGTCTTCGCTGGCCACGGGCTGCACGCCGCCGCCGATGAGGTTCCAACGGCGCTGCACATGCAGCCCCAGCGTGTTGACAATTTCTACGTTCCCGGATTCGCTGAACACAGTGGCTTCAGCTTCGGGACGTATGCGCGCATCCGCCTGGGCGGCAAGCGTCTCCAGGGATTTGCACAGCGCGATTTTGTCCGCCACGGAAACCTCGTCCACTTCGGGATTGAAGTTGTCTACCGTCGCGTAGCGCTTTGCGCCGGCAAAGAGGAATTGCTCGTCCGTGCTTTCAATCAATTTTGCGTTTTCCCGCGCGCCTTCCACCAGCAGTTCCACGGCGTCCTCGTCCAGCGCCTGCGAGGAAGCGTACCCCATCTTGCCGTCCACCAGGCCGCGAAAGCCCAGCCCGCGCTCGTCCGCGGCGGAATAGTCGGTAATTTCGCCGCCGAACACGCTCACGGAAAAATTCGAGCCGGACACATAGTAGGCCTCGCAGGCGGAAAAGCCCGCCTCCTGTGCCCGCGCAAACAGTTTCTGATAAAATTCCTTGCGTTCCATACTAGCGCCCTCCCACGGTAATGTCGGTCACGCGGATCATCGGCTGGCCCACGTTGACGGGAATGCTGCCGCTCACCGAGCCGCACATGCCCTGCCCGAGTTCCAGGTTTTTGCCCACGCGGTCGATCTTTTTGAGGATGTCCGCGCCCTTGCCGATCAGCGTCGCCCCGCGCACGGGCCGGTCGATTTTTCCGGCCTTGACCAGGTAGCCTTCGGATACGGCGAAGTTGAATTCCCCGGTGATGGGGTTTACCGAACCGCCGCCCATGGCCTTGGCATAAAGGCCGTCGCCCATGGAGGAAATGATTTCGGCTTCGTCGTCGTTGCCGGGGGCGATAAAGGTATTGCGCATGCGCGAGGTGGGGGCGTAGGCATAGTTCTGGCGGCGGGCGCTGCCCGTGACGGGCATGCCCATGCGGCGGCCGTTGAGCCGATCCACCATGTAGTTTTTGAGAACGCCGTTTTCGATGAGCACCAGCCGCGTGGTGGGGACGCCCTCGTCGTCGATGTTGATGGAACCCCATTCGTTGGGCATGGTGCCGTCGTCGATGGCGGTGACGATGGGGGAGGCGATCTGCTGCCCCAGTTTGCCTGCGAATTCGGAGTTTCCAAAGGCCACGGCCGTGGCCTCCAGCGAGTGCCCGCAGGCTTCGTGGAAGATGACGCCGCCAAACCCCTTGTCGATGGCTACGCACATCACCCCGGCCGGGCACGGTTCGGCGTGCAGCATGGTTACGGCCTGCGTGGCGGCGCGGCGGCCTGCTTCCTCGGGGTCAACGCGGGTACCGAACAGTTCAAAACCCATCATAGCGCCGGGATTGTAGCTGCCGGTCTGGTTTTCGCCGTTTCCCGAAGCCACGGCCGTTACCGCCAGGCGCGTATATACACGGCGGTCGGGGACAAACAGGCCTTCGCTGTTGGCGATGACCACGTCCGTCTCCCAATCCATCAGCCGCACGGTGACCTGGCTGATTTCGGCGGAAACGGCGCGCGAGGCGGCGTCGGCGGCTTTGACCACCTGGGCGCGGCGCGCTCCGGGCACGTCCATGGGAAGCTGGGAAACGGCGTGTATGTTGCGGGCGATGGCGCCGGTCAAGTGGATGTTCACGGTTTGCCGGGCGCTGCCAATGGCGTCGGCCGCCTGTTGCGCGGCGCGAACCAGCCCCGCAAGCGAAAGGTCGTTTGTGTGCACATAGACGCTGGAAAGCCCCTTGTAAACGCGGATGCCCGCCCCGGTGGCGCGGCCGGTGAGGGCGGTTTCAATGGCGGCGGCATTGAGCGCCAGGCTGCTCGAGCGCGTATCTTCAAAGAAGATTTCCGCGAAATCGCCGCCCGTTTTCAGGGCTGCGGCGAGCGCCTGCTCGGCGATGGTTCGGGATAGCATGGTCTGTCCTCCTGTCAACATGGTCGTTTATACGGTTTCCGTTTTCAAAGCGGATGCCTGCGGCGCGTTTTCCACCCGGCATGGTTTGGCCCTGGCCGGCGCGGAAATACGCTTCGCATATCCACTTTCAAAACGCAGACAGCGGCGCTTTGCGGAAAAACGCCCCCGGCGGGGCGCCTCAACGCGGCGCTTGCGCTCAGGCGAAGAGCTTTTGCAGTTCGTCGAAGCGCTCGTGGGTGATGAGCGCGTCCCGCTTTGTGCCGCACAGGCGCACCACATACGTCCAGCGGCCGTAAGGCGTGACGGACTCGATCTGGTTGACGTTTACGATATAGGATTTGTGCGTGCGGAAGAACATATTCGCCGGCAGGCGTTCCTCCAATTCGCTCAAGCCCTCGCTGGTGACATAGCGGCCGTCGCCCACGGTATAGATGACGGTTTGCCGTTCCTCGCGCTGCACAAGCAAAATGTCTTCAATATCCACAAACATCAGCCCGTCGCGGCTTTTAAGCATCAGCCGTGCGGGCGCCTGCCGGGGCCGGGCGCGCGTAGTCACGGCCTGGGCGGCGGCGCTTTCGCGCAAACGCTCGCGGATCAGGCGCAGCGTATTTAAGGCGCGCTCCACGGGGAAGGGCTTTACAAGGTAGTCAAAGGCGTACACCTCAAAAGCGCTTTTCATATACTGCTCGTGCGCTGTGGCGAACACCAGCACGGTTTTGGGGTTTTTGTCCTGGATGGCGCGCGCGCAGTCGATGCCGGACATGCCGGGCATTTCCACGTCCATGAGCACGACTTCAGGGGTGAATTTTTCATACAGGGCCAGGGCCTGCTCGCCGTTTTGCGCTTCGCCCACGAGCACATAATCCTCGGCGCGCTCGATGAGTTTGCGCATCATCAGAAGCATGCCTGGATCGTCGTCGGCGATGAGTATGCGGATGGGCTCCACGAGCTTTCCCTCCTTTCAGGTCATCCCGCTCGCAGCTTTGGGTTTATACAGCATTGCTCCCGCGCGGACTCCCAATAAGGGATTCTTCCGCGCCTGGCAAAATTCCTGCGTGTTTGCCGCGCAAAAAACGCTCTTTCTATTTGCTTTGGCGCATTGGCCACCGCCACTATTCTTCCATACAAAGAAAACGGCGGCAAACGAACGCGGCATTGCTGCCACAGATGACTCCTTTTGAAAGGCCGCTTCGATGCAGCGTCCGCCAGTACGCAACAGTCGGGCAAACGGAGCGGCCTTTTGGAGCGTGCGAATGCCGCAGGAGAGGTTTTCGCAATCGCGCCGCCTTGTTTTCAAGCAGCGTCCGCCAGCGCGCGACAGCCGGGCAAACGGAGCGGCCTTTTGGATCGTGCGAATGCCGCCGGAGAGACTTCCGCAACCGCGCCGCCTTCTGCAAGATCGCTTTCAGGCAATGTTCTCCGGTAAGCAACAGCCGGCGATGCGGAAACAGCCCGCGTCTGCCGTTCAAGCGCCGCCGGGAAGATTTCTGCGGAACATGCGCCCTGCGGAGCAGCTTAAAAATCCGGCAGGCGGCAGAGAACGCTCGCGAAAAGACCGTTTTACAGGGCGGGGGAGACGCTTCACAATCTGAAAAACATGCCAACCATAAAACCTTCGCAAGCGTAAAAGGCCTTTGGCCATTCGGGCTTTTGTCTGTCACACATCAAAAAACGGCATGCGCGGAGGAAATGGCAAAAGCAAAGGCTCTCCCGCTTGCTTCCGCGCGCAGTTCCGTATGCGCCCTCGACCTCTTCGTCCATCGCAGAAAGCGGCGGACGAAAGCGTGCGCGCCCGGCAAGGCGCGCACATGCAAAATTTGTCTACAGCCGGTAGCCGCGCGGGCGCAGAGCTACGGGGCGGGCCAATAGTTCCGCTGTGACCACGGCCCGGCGCATTTCCTCGGCGGTGAGCCTGGGATTGCGCTCGTTGGACGAAGAGGCGGCAAGGATGGCCGGCGGGGTATCCGGCGACTGCGGCCGGGGGGTGACGCGGACGGGCTTGTCGGTCTTTTTATGCGGCAAGGAGCCGCCGATACAGCCGTCGTCAAACACGCGGCTGCCGCCCTCGCCGGCAACCCCGCCGCGCGGCAGGGAACCGTCCTTTGTAGAAGCATGGCTCGTTTTGGGGGCGGAATGCTCCGCCGGCGAAGCGGCCCGACTGGCCACGGGCTTTGCGGCCGACCGCGTGCCTTTGCGACGGCCGTTGGCCAATACTTCGCGCAACTCGGGCGGAAAGTTATCCGCCCATGAGGGTTCAGTCGGGTTTGGCGCCGCAGGGACCTTGGGCCGCGCGGTCTGCATGCGTTGCGCCGGGGTGGATTTTTGCCCAGGGCGGTTCTTTGCGGTTTTGCCGGCGTTTTTGACGATCGCTCCCACAACGCCGAAGATGATCAACACCACAAGCAAGGCGTCCAAAGCGATCCCTCCCTTCTTGCATGAGGCGAACGCCCCGGAGGACGGGCTTGCCGCCCTCCGCGTGGCAACGGTACGTTTTTCCAGGAGCGCGTTTGCGCCCTTGAGGAGTTACTTCTTGTTTTCGTCTATGGGCTTGGCTACGGTGGCGTCCGTGCCGGCGATGGAATCGCGCATACGGGTGTCGGAAATGACGTTTTGCATGTTGTAGTAGTCCATTACGCCCAGCTTGCCCTCGCGCAGCGCGGCGGCCATGGCGCGCGGAACTTCCGCTTCGGCCTCGACCACGCGGGCGCGCATTTCCTGCACGGCGGCGATCATTTCCTGCTCGTGCGCCACGGCCATGGCGCGGCGCTCCTCAGCCTTGGCCTGGGCAATGCGGCGGTCGGCCTCGGCCTGGTCGATCTGCAACTGCGCGCCTACGTTGCGGCCCACGTCCACGTCGGCGATGTCGATGGAAAGGATTTCAAAGGACGTGCCCGCGTCCAGACCCTTGGCCAGCACCGTGCGGCTGATGAGGTCGGGGTTTTCCAGCACTTCCTT
>CAJFUU010000048.1 GCA_904420265.1 uncultured Clostridia bacterium | reverse complement strand
GGTCAAAACATGGCTGGGGCGGCAGGGGTCGAACCTGCGAGTGCGAGAGTCAAAGTCTCGTGCCTTACCGCTTGGCCACGCCCCAACGCCCAATCGTACGCGCGTGCCGCAGGGAAAAATGGGGTGGATGGTGGGGCTCGAACCCACGATCTCCAGGGCCACAACCTGGCGCTCTAACCACTGAACTACATCCACCATACTGGCGCGCCCGAAGGGATTCGAACCCCTGACCCACGGCTTAGAAGGCCGTTGCTCTATCCAACTGAGCTACGGGCGCATCCATCGCAAAGCCGGAGAATGGAATCCCGCCGACAGGAATCAATTATAGCATACTTTGCACGCCCTGTCCAGTGCCGCACAACCAAAAATCAATATTTTACAGGAAACGCATTGGCGTGGCAAAAAAGCCCGCATGTGCGACTGGACAAAGCCGTTTGCACCCATTATAATGAAAGGGTTGGGGTGAACTTTTGCTGACGAGCGTTCGTCTAAAATCAAAAGCGCAAAAGAGAGGTGACGACCATGCGAAAAAGACTCGCGACGGCGCTTCTGGCGGTGGCGATGTTGTTTTCAACGGCCTGTGCGGCTCCCATCGCGGTGAATTTTGAAGACACGGCCGCCCTGATTGACGAAAACGGCGCGGAGATCGTCGCTCCCGGCGCCTATGATTTTATCTTCGCCCTGGGGGGAGACGGGGCCCTGTTTTCCGGCGGCAGCGACGTGGAGGGAGAGTACTTCTACGCGCTGCTCAACGGCGAGGGCGAGCGCCTTACGCAACAGGCTTACGACATGTTTTCCCAGGACGGCGACGTAGTAATCTTCAGCCAGGACGGGCGCTACGGCGCGATGCGCGCGGACGGGCAGGTGCTTTTTGAGGCTGCCTATACGCAATTGGTCAGCAACGGCGAGGGCGGCTTTCTCGGCCTGACGACGGATTGCTTTGACGAGGAGCCGGACGGGCTGTATTCCATCGACGCGCAGGGCAACCAGACCGCCACGGGCGTGCGCACGTTGGGCGCGCTGGGCCGCTTTGAAGGCGGGCTGATGCCGCTGATTTCCGCGGAAAACAATCTGTATGGGTATGTAGACGCGTCCGGCCAGTGGGCCGTGCGCCCGCAGTTCGTCTTTGCGGGGACGTTTATCGGCGAACGCGCGCTGGCCTCGCTCTCTACGGGCTACGGGCTGATCGACCGCACGGGCAACTGGGTGCTCACGCCCAAATACGTGTCGCTCACCTATGACGACGCTTCGTTGGCGCTGGCGGTGGAGACGGATGGCGCTGCCGTGGGATTCGACCCCGTTACTTGCGCGGAAAAGTTCCGCATTGACGATGCGAGCGGTTTTGTCTCCGTTTACGACGGGCTGTTGCAGGTATACGACGTGGACGCCGTCCGTCTGTACGATTACGAGGGCAACCTGATCCATACTGCGCCGGCGGGGGCCAGCTATGCCGCTGGGCTGAACGGGCAGTATATACTCACCGACGGTCCCTGGGGCGCGGCGTGCTGCCGCCTGTTGAACGGCGACGGCACGTTGAGCGAACAGGCCTGGCAATCTCTGTTCCCGCTTTTTGCCGTGGATGGCACGGCGTATTATGGCATTATGCGTTTTGACGCTTCCGCCGAATACAGCGAAACGCTGAACGAGGAGACCTATACCTGGGATACCGACAGCGTGCGCTATGGCGTGGTCAACGGTGCGGGGGAAACGGTGCTGGAGGCTGAATACGAGGAATTGTACGCAATCAGCGACGGCCGCCTGTTCGTGCGCCGCGGCGGCGCCCAGGGCGTGATGGACGTTTCCGGCAACTGGATTTATCAACTGGATACGGCGAGCGAATAGGCGCGATTTGTCGAAAAAAAATAACTTTACAAATTCGCGCGCGCCCTGTATAATACATTGGGTTAGGGGGAAATCGACTTGGCAAATACGCTGAACGTGTCCCAGGCGCTTAAAATCCCGGGGCAGTTATTTCCGTTCTCGACCCGTGTCGAGGTGGAGAGCGCGGATGTATTTGGCGAGACGGTTCGCTTTTCGCCCGCCGAACTTACGGGTACGCTGCTGGGCGCCGGTGAAACGGTGACGGTGCGCGGCAACTTGCGTTGCGTGGCGACAATGGCCTGCGCGCGCTGCTTAAGCCCGGTTTCGGTGCCGCTTTCGGTGGAGGTGGACGAACGGTTTTCCCGCCATCCTGAAGCGGATGATGAAGAAATGCGCGTTATAGAGGAAGGACGCGTGGACTTGACCGACTGCGTGCGCGAGCTGCTTGTTCTGGAGCTGCCCATGCGCGTGCTATGCGCGGAAGACTGCAAGGGGTTGTGCCCCATATGCGGTCAAAACCGCAACCTGGTTTCCTGTACATGCCTGGAGGGCGAGGGAGGCGTTTCGGCTCCCGACGCGCCATCTTCGGGGCGTTCGGAGGCCGACCGCTCCGCCGGAGAGGTTACATTCCCCTTTTCGGCATTGAAGGCAATGATTCAAAGCGATGAGGAGGTGTAACAATGGCCACACCGAAGGGAAAAATTTCCAAAGCGAGGAAGCATTCGCGCCGCAGCGCGCACTGGAAGCTGTCCGCGCCCGGAATCGTCAAGTGCCCCCGCTGCGCGAAGATGAAGCTGAGCCATCGCGTGTGCAAGCACTGCGGCTACTATGACGGTCAGCAGGTCATCACCATCGAGGAAAAGCAGGCGAACAACTAGCTTTTCAAACGGAAGCCGGCGTTTAGGCGTCGGCTTTTGCTGTATTTTCAGGAGGATGCCCAATGAAATCCTATCGCAAGGAGTTGTTTTTTAACCTGCCCACGCGCCGCGGCCTGCGCAACATCACCCGCGAGGTGCAAGCCGCCGTCGATGAAAGCGGCGTGCGCGAGGGGCTGTGCCTGGTCAACGCCATGAACATCACGGCCAGCGTCTTCATCAACGACGACGAAAGCGGCCTGCATCAGGACTTTGAAACCTGGTTGGAGGGCCTGGCCCCGGAAAAGCCGTATAGCCGCTATCACCACAACGGTTATGAAGACAATGCCGACGCGCATTTGAAGCGCACCATCATGGGCCGGGAGTGCGTGGTGGCCATCACCGACGGGCGGTTGGATTTTGGCACGTGGGAGCAGATTTTCTACTATGAATTCGACGGAAAACGGCAAAAGCACGCCCTTATCAAGATCATCGGCGAATAGCGCGGCGCACGCCGGCCACCGCGAAAGGATGCGCCATCGCGCTGAAATGGACGGCGCGGAGGCCCTGCGGCCGCATGAGTTGATTGAACTGTTGCTGTTTTACGCAATTCCCCGCCGCGACGTCAATGTGCTGGCGCACGAATTGGTTCGCCGCTTCGGCGGCGTGCGCGGCGTTTTGACGGCGGACGAAGCGGCGCTGTCCGCGGTGCCGGGCGTGGGCGCGCGTGCGGCGCGGTTGCTTGCGCGCGTGGGCGAGGTGTGCGCCGCCTATGCGGATTTGCGTGCTGAGGACCGGCCGCTGCTGGGGAATTTGCGCGCTTTTCGCACGTTTGCCTGCCGCTACCGGCCCTTTGTGGATGGCGAGCAGACCTGGCAATTCTGCCTGTCCTATGAGGGCAGGCTGCTGCTGGCGCGGCCCATCGCGCCCGGACGCGCCTGGGCCGAAGGCGAATATCTGCGCGGGGCGTTGGATGACGCGCTTTCTTCGCATGCCTACAGCGCCTTGCTGGCCCAGTTCGTTGACGACCCGCAACCTGTGCCCAACGAATACGACCGGGAACACACGCCGCGCTACGCGCGCACGCTGTTTCAGGTGGAAGTGGCGCTGCTGGATCATTTGCTGGTGGGTTCTGAGGGCGTATACAGTATGCGCGAGCACCGCGAGTTGTGCCTTTTGGCCCTGGAAGGCGAACGCGCGCCCCTGGCCGAGCGCTATCTCGGCCCGCCGCCTACGCCGGCAAGCCGCTTGCGCGAGGAGGAAAGCGCCGTCGATACCGCCTTTGACGCAGATGAGCCACAAATTTGACAAAATTTGCCGGCCGTTTTATAATAAGAACACCGGGCGCATGGCCCGGGCAGCTTTACGGCAAGGAGAGATGAAGCATGACCGAGAAGCCACGCAAGCGCAGGCATGGAGATCGCCGCGACGGCATCTGGCTGCGCGACCTCGACCCTATGCACGGCTTTACGCCCTATCTGTACCCCAATCGCGCCGATAACGAGGCGTTTATCGAAGAAGAAATTGATCTGACCAACATCAATCGCTATATTGATGAAAAGAACGCGCAAAACCCGGAGTTCAAGTACAAGTATTTCCATATCATTCTTGCGGCGATTGTAAAGGTGCTCACTTTGAAACCGCGCATGAACCGCTTTATCGCCGGCAACCGCGTCTATCAGCGCACGGAATTGACTTCCGCGTTTGTGGTCAAGAAGCAGTTCAACGAACAGAGCGAAGAAGCGCTGGCCTTTTTGAAGTTTGAGCCGGACAGCACGCTGGAGAGCATCCGCGCGCAGATTTACAAGGAGATCACCACCTTCCGCACCGAGGACAAAACCGACAATT
>CAJFUU010000047.1 GCA_904420265.1 uncultured Clostridia bacterium | reverse complement strand
CGGCATGGGCGACGTGCTCAGCCTGATTGAAAAGGCGCAGGAGGGCTTCGACGAGGAAAAGGCCGTGGATATGGCGCGCAAAATGCGCACCAACAGCTTCACCCTCGAAGATTATCTGGACCAGCTTCGCCAGCTTTCCAAAATGGGCAGCGTCTCCGGTATGCTGAAGATGATTCCCGGGCTGGCAAGCAAGATCAAGGAATCCGACATCGACGAGGAGAAGATGCAGAAGGTCCAGAAGAAAAACGAGGCCATCATACTCTCCATGACGCGCATGGAGCGCCGCAACCCCGACATTTTGAACGCTTCGCGCAAGCGGCGCATTGCCGCCGGCAGCGGCGCCACCGTGCAGGACATCAACCTTCTGCTCAAGCAGTTTGACCAGGCGCGGCAAATGATGAAGCAGATGATGGGCGGCAAAAAGCGCCTGCGCATACCTTTCGGCAAGTTTAAATAATCGCGGTTTTTCCGTATGATTATACATCAACCGGTTTCTAAGGAGGAAACACACATGGTTAAAATCCGTCTCAAGAGGATGGGCATGAAGAAGATG
This sequence comes from uncultured Clostridia bacterium, assembly GCA_904420265.1. Taxonomy (GTDB): domain Bacteria; phylum Bacillota; class Clostridia; order Christensenellales; family Aristaeellaceae; genus Pullichristensenella. The sequence continues at coordinate 2,535 of CAJFUU010000047.1, read as the reverse complement.
CCGTTCTACCGCCTGGTGGTCACCGACAGCCGCACCCCCCGCGACGGCCGCTTCATTGAGGAAATTGGCTACTACAATCCCCTTACCGATCCCATCGACCTGAAAATCAACGAGGAGCGCGCGAAGTACTGGCTGGGCGTGGGCGCGCAGCCGACCGACACCGTGCGCGGCCTTCTGAAGAAAGGCGGAGTGCTGTAAGCATGGCAGAACTGGTCAGGTATATCGCCCGGTCGTTGGTGGAAAAGCCGGACGCGGTAGACGTGCGCGAGGTGGAAAGCGCCGACAGCATCGTCGTCGAACTGCGCGTGGATCCGGACGACATGGGCAAGGTCATCGGCAAACAGGGCAGGATCGCCAAGGCCATCCGCACGGTGGTCAAGGCCGCGTCGGTTCACAGCCCCAAGCCGGTGTTTGTGGAAATCATCTGAAAATATGGCGGACGGGGGGAAGCGCTCCCCGTCAGGCGCCGCGCCGCATGCTTCCCGCTTGCGCCGCGACGGTTTCGCCCATGGCAAAACCGTGAAATCCTGGCGGTTTCGCGCTTTGCCATCCTTTTCAAAATCGGCTCGCGCCGCTTTGCGGCACAAGCCGATTTTGCAAGAAAATGCTGCCGGCGTTTGCATTGTCAAAACCGCCGGCAACGCGCTAAAAGGGCTTGGACGGGCGGCTTGCAAACGTTTTTAAGAGAATGCGGACGTGGCTTGGCCGCCTTTTGTCATACGGAAATCTGGGAGGCATGTATGGAAAAGTACCTCGTCATTGGGGAAATCACCAAGCCGCAGGGCGTGCGCGGCGAAGTAAAACTGCGCCCGATAACCTGCGACCCGGAGCGCTTTGAGGGACTGACGCTTGCCTATCTTAAGCGCGGGGAAGAATACATTCCCCTGCGCCTCACGGTGAACCGCCGCGCGCCGGACGCAGTGTTCCTCTCTGTCGAGGGCGTTGCAGACCGCAACGCCGCCGAAAAGTTGCGCGGCGAGCTGCTTTACATCGACCGCGCCCACGCCGTGGAATTGGATGAGGACACCAATTTCCTTTGCGACCTGATCGGCCTGCGCGGCGTGGACGACGAGGGAAATCCGTTGGGCATCCTGCGGGATGTGCTCCAACCCGGCGGCAACGACGTCTACGTCTTTGAAGGGCCGCGCGGGGAAGTGCTGGTGCCGGCGCTGAAGAGCGTGGTGAAAACCGTCGATCTCGAGGCGGGCGAAATGGTGCTGGTAGCGGCGCGGCTCAAGGAAGTGGCGGTGTTTGATGAGGATTAAGGTGCTGACCATCTTTCCGGAGATGCTGCGCGCGGCGTTGAGCGAGTCCATTGTCGGCCGGGCGCTGGAAAAAGGGCTTTTCGAAGTGGAACTTATCGACATTCGCGCCTATTCCCAAAACAAGCATAAAAATACCGACGACTATCCCTTCGGCGGCGGCGCGGGCATGGTGATGCTGGCCCAGCCCATTGTGGACGCCTGCGCGGCAAACGCGGAGGCCGGGCAGCGGCGCATTTATCTTTCCCCGCGCGGGCGTACGCTCACGCAGGGCGTGGTGGAGGAACTTTCCCGCGAAACGGAAATCATGCTCCTGTGCGGTCACTACGAGGGCGTGGACGAGCGGGCGCTGGAAATGTGCTTTCCCGAAGAACTTTCCATTGGCGATTACGTGCTCACCGGCGGCGAACTGGCGGCGCTGGTGGTCATCGACGCGGTTTCGCGCCTGATTCCCGGCGTGTTGGGCAGCAGCCAGAGCGCCGACGACGAGAGCTTTACCACGGGGCTTCTGGAGTATCCGCAGTACACGCGCCCGCGCGACTTCCGCGGCCGTGAGGTGCCCGAAGTGTTGGTCAACGGCAACCATGCCCTCATCAACCGCTGGCGGCGCGAACAGGCGTTGAAAATCACCCGGCAGCGCCGTCCGGAGTTGCTTGAAACCGCGCCGTTGGATGAGAAGGACCGGGCATTTTTGCGGGCATTGGAAGAAGAATAGCGCTTTCGGGCGCGGCAAAGCCCGTCCCTTCGCCAGAGAATGCCCTGGGGTTTGGCCTATGCGATGGCAGGGCGGAAAAGAAAGGACGGGTGCTGCGCCAGCTGGAAGAGCAACACGTTCAAGCGCCTGAACTGCGGCCAGGTTCATTGCTGTTGCGTGTGGAGGCGTTTCCGCTTTGCATCAAATAGAAGCCCACTATGCCTGTTGCGCGCGTTCATATAAATGAACTTCGGATAAGGGAAAGAGACACACCGGGCCTTGCCAACCGAAGATAAATGCTGCCGAAGACACAAAGCCCCTGCCAGGCTAGCCGGGCACGTTCATATAAATGAACTTCGGACAAGGGAAAGAGGCATATCGGGCCTTGCCAACCGGAGATAAATGCTGCCGAAGACGCAGAGCCCCCGCCAGGCCAGCCGGGCGCGTTCATATAAATGAACTTCTGGCAAGGGGAAGAGGCATATCGGGCCTTGCCAACCGGGGATAAATACTGCTAAAGACGCAAAGCCCCTGCCATGCCTGCTGCATGCGTTTATATAACTGAACTTCTGGCAAGGG
>CAJFUU010000046.1 GCA_904420265.1 uncultured Clostridia bacterium | reverse complement strand
TAGGCTTACTGAAAAGCCGCCCCATGTGGGGGCAGGTAACGCACGTGAAAGACGTCCGCAAAATATCAGAGCCCCAGCCTTGCTGCTAGGAAGGGAGATAACTTTATAGGCTTACTGAAAAGCCGCCCCATGTGGGGATAGCAACGCACATGAAAGACATCTGCAAAGTACCATGAGCCCTAGCCTTGCCGCAAAGAAAGGAAGATAGAAGATAATTATAGGTTTTTCGGCTTTGGAATTTCCCCAAAAACCGCCCCAAGCGAAGCGAGGACAGCAACGTGCATGAAAGATGTCCGCAAAATATTAGAGACCCAGTATTGCCGCCAAGAAAGGGAGACAACTTATAGGCTTTCTGGCTTTAGAATTTGCGAAAAACCGCCCCAAGCGAAGCGCAGTCGGCAACGCGCATGAAAGACATCCACAAAGTATCAGAGCTCCGGCCTTGCCGCTGGGAAGGGAGATAACTTATAGAATCCCCGGCTTTGGAATTCCTGGAAAACCACCCCAAGCGGGATGTTTGCCTTACAAAAACAGCCCCGCGCCTGTTGAATCCAAGCGCGGAGCCGCATAAAGAATGGCTATTCTTTTTTCCTGGCGGGCCGTTAAAGGCCCATTTTCACCCTTACGCCACGTGTTCGGCGTTGGCCTCCTCCTCAAGTTTGCGGTACGCGACTTTGCCCACCAGCGTCTTGGGGAGTTCCTCGCGGAATTCAATATCGTAGGGCATGGCATACTTGGCGATGTGCTTTTCGCAGTATTTGAGGATTTCGCGTTTGACATCCTCGGAGGGCTGCACGCCCGGCTTGAGCACCGCGTAGGCCTTGACCTTCTGCATCTTGTAGGGGTCTTTGACGCCCACGACGCAGCTGTAGAGCACCTTTTCGTGGCCGTCGATGATGTTTTCCAGCTGGGAAGGATACACGTTGTAGCCGGAAGTGACAATCATGCGCTTGATGCGCTGGCGGAAATAGACAAAGCCGTCTTCGTCCATCACGCCCAAGTCGCCCGTATGCAGCCAAGTGCGGCCGTCCGGATGCTCGCGCAGCGTCATGGCGGTCTCCTCGGGATTGTCCACGTAGCCAAGCATCACCGTGGGGCCGGAAAGGACGATTTCGCCCTCTTCGCCATAGGGCACTTCATCGGTGGTTCCGGGCTTGACGATTTTATAGAATGTGTCCGGGAAGGGCACGCCGATGGAACCCTCGCGATAATAGCCGATGGGCGTCAGGCAACTGGCGGTGACGCACTCGGTGGTGCCGTAACCTTCGCGGATGGGCACGGGGGAATTGTGCTCCTTGAGGAATTTATCCACCTTCGTCTTCAACTCGATGGAAAGCGAATCGCCGCCGGAGAACACGCCGCGCAAGAAACTCAAATCGGCGTTTTCCAGCTTGTCGGCGCGCAAGAGGGCCTCAAACAGCGTCGGCACGCCCGGGATCAAATTGGGCTTCTTCTTTTTGAGCAATTTGGCGTAGGTATTGATGGTGAACTGAGGTACCAGTATACAGGTTGCGCCCACCACCAGTGCCGTATGGATACCAATGCCCAGGCCAAAACCGTGAAAAATGGGCATAACCGAGAGCATCTTCATACCATGCAAGTCAGTATAGCCGCTCATGGCTGCGGTTTGCAGGGCCAGGGCGTTGAAATTGCGGTTGGAAAGCAGTATGCCCTTGGTGGTACCGGTAGTACCGCCGGAATACAGGATAACCGCGCCTTCATCCGCTTTGCCGTCGAGGGGCGGAAGCTGCGGGTTCTGCGCCGCGCCCGCGTCCATAAAGTCGTTCCAGAAAGTATACTTGTCCGACCTGGACAGCTTGGGCAACTTGCGGCCCTTGGTCATGATAAAAGCATAACGCAAAGGGGCCTTCAATTCATCGCGGATGCGGGCAATGAGCACTTTTACCGGGTGATCCAGCGCCGGCAGAATTTCCGAAACTTTGGGATAGAACTGATCCAGCGTAAGGATGGCCTTGCTCTTGGAAGCGTTCAGATAGAAGGCAATTTCACCCGGAGCGGAAAGCGGATGAATCATCGTCGGAATCGCGCCGATGCGGTTCAGGGCGTAAAACGCGTCCACTGCCTGCGGGGAGTTGGGCATGGCGATGGTAACGCGGTCGCCCTTGCGGATGCCGAACGCCAGCAATGCCTTGGCGGTGGCCTGAATGCGCGCCAGGAAGGTGCGATAGTCTGTCTTCTTGCCCATGAACTCATAGGCGATGTTGTCGGGGTAGCGCTTTGCGGCGTCCTCGATCATCTCATACATGGTCTTGTCCGGGTAATCAATGCTGTGCGGCGTATTGCCGTAGTACTTCAACCAGGGGGCGGTCAATGCTTGCATGTTTGCGAAACCCTCTTTCTTCATGGGCAGCTTGGTCAAAGCCCATATGGGCAGACTTTTCAATCAAACACGGCCATGCTATCATAAAAACACAAATTTGTCAACTTCTGTTAGATTATAGTACGATGAAAAATGCGCGGATATGCGCACAAAAACGCCGGAGCGAAAAACTCCGGCCAGAATTTGCACGCGCGTCAGGAGGCGGCGGGCCTGTCCCCGTGGGGAAGCGGCACGCCTATGCGGCGATAGATTTGCGACAGGTATGCTTCATCCCGACAGTCCTCCACAACGTTGCCGCCGGCCATTTCATTGTCGTACTTAAAGCGCGCCACCCGCTCGTCCTTTGTGGCGCCGCGCGCCATGTATTCATACATCAGGTCCATATGGCCGAGGTCAAGCGCGCGGAAGCCGGCTCTGTACAGGTCGTAGGCCAGCACGGTCGCCGTTGGGCCGAGCGCGAGCAGATAGACCTCGCCGCGCGCCTGCACGCAGGCGTTGAAAATTTCGTCATAGCGGTCAAAGGCGTTTTCCGCCGGGCAGAGGATACGCCGCACCGATTTTGCGCCCGCAAGCAAGTCGTTGCCCACGCCAAAGCGCGTGGCTTGCCCCTCCACCAGCACCACATTTTTGCCGGCATAGGCGCTGCGGATGCCGTCCACAATGGCTTGTTCCCCGCTTTTGTCCACATAGGGCAGGTACAGGCGCGAAATGAAGCTGTCGCCGTAAACCTTATTGCGGGGAATGCGGGGCAAAACAGTTGTGCCGCTGTGGAAGAGCCAGCCCCTCCAGAAATCAGCGATGTCCGTCTCCAGGTTGTCGAGCGTGCGCAGCGCGCCGGGCAGGCAAACCAGCAGGTTTTCATCCGGCGGCGACTGCAAAACCTCGCACAGGCGGCGCTTGAGGTTTGGGTCGGAACGTTGAAAGCGGGGCCCGTATTTCCAAAGGGCGATGCCAAGTTCGCCGTCTCCAAATCGCGCCATGGACGCGCCTGCGGCCACGCGCCGCGCCGTCTCCGCACGGTCATAAATATGGATGCGGCGGCAAAAATAACGGATAACCGGCTGCTTGAGCGGCCGCGCGCAGCGACGCAAAAAGCGTTCGACTGCAGAAAACGCCTTGTGCATAAGTTCTCTCTCCCGGAAACCGACTTTTGCATCAAACAGATGGCACAAAGAAATTCTAGCATGTTTTGGCCTATATAGCAACGACGACGCATTTCCGTTCGATTACAATAGAATGAAGAATCTACGGCCGCGCTTCAGCGGATGGTCACGCTTTCCTTGCCGTAGTATGCGGCGAGGATTTCGGGCGTATTGCCGGCGTCCGCGCCTCCATCGTGTTCGCCGAGGAGAACTTCAGGGCATACGGTATAGGCTTCAAGTTCCACGCTTGCCATGGACGCATCGTTCAAAAGCGCCTGGCGCGCCTGCGTTTCGCGGCCAAGTTGCGCGGCTTCGCCCGAGAGCAGGGAACGGGCGGCGTTGACGGATGTCAATTCAATATCGTCGCGCTGGTAATAGCAACTCACCGCCAGGGCGATGCACAAAAAGCCCGCCAACGCCCATGAATAGCCGGGCCGCCGCGCCGCCATCTGCCGTTTGGGACGGATTTCGTACTTGCGCATCGCCCAGCCCATGACATAGTAGATGTTCAGCACCAACAGGAAAATGTAGGAATAATACATAATATCATGGAAGCGCGTGGGGCCGTAGCTGTTCATCGCATAGTAGGACGGGCAGGCCTGCGCCGCAAACAGGCCAAACGAGATTACGGCCACCAGCAGGGGATAACAGAAGGAGAAACGCGCCTCCCGCGCCATCGCCCACAAAATCGGACAAAGGAACACCAGCACGAGCAGAAGGGGGAAGGTCAGCCAATCGCCAAAACAGCCGAAGGCAAAATAGATGGATTTAACAATAGACGATAGAACGCCGGCGCCTTCGTAATACGCGCCGCGAACCGCGTTGCCAGGGGCAACGATGCTCAGCAGAAAGGAGGCGAGCAGGAAAAGCAGCGCGGGCAGAAGGCTGCGCCAGCGGGCGTTCTTTCCGATGGCCAGCAGGACGGCCATCAGGACGAGCACAAGCGTGGAAAGCAGCGCGGTGGGATAGTTGCCGCCGCCCACAATGGCGCCAAACAGGCAGGCGAGAAATGCGTAAACCCGCCTGCGGCCGGTTTTGTTTTCCAAAATGGCCAGCAGGGCAAAGCCAAACAGGAACAGAGACAGCGAATAGAAAAACGTGTAGTATATGGCGCCGTTGTACCAGTAAAATCCTTCCCAGGCAGCCGGCAACATCTGCATATCGACCAGCAACCAGACAAGCGCGATGATGCGCGCGCGCGTGCGGCTGGCGCCGAGAAAGCGATGGAAAAAGGCGCGGCAGAAAAACAGCGTGCTCAGCGTCAGCGCGCCCACCATTATAAATGGCGTGGCGGCATAATAAGCGTCGCCGAAAACGCCGGGCTGAAGCGCCATGAGGACGGCGGCGGGGAATGTGCCCTGCCATTCCCTGTATGTGCGCGCCGCTTCCTGTATAGCTGCGGAGAACACTGCGGATATAGAGCCCGTTTCCAGCCAGGCCTGATGGGTGGGGAGGCCGTAGCTAAAATCGTCGGTGCGCGGAAAGGCGTACATGCCGATGCCCAGCAAAGGCACGAGCGAGACGAGAAACAGGGCCAGCAGAAGCAGGCAGATTACCCGCTCCGGCCAGCGCGCCTTGAGAAAAGCAAACCTGCCAATGAATTTTTCCAAGGGAATGCCTCCTTCGGAATGCTGTGTATCAAAAGCAGTATATCATATATTGGCAGTAATTTCAACGACGGCGCGGCGTTTGGGGGCGTCGCCCGGCAGGCCGTTCTTCCTTTTCCAGCGCTGTATTTTTGCGACACTCCTGATAGCCCGCCCGTTGCCACCGCGCTTTTTGCAAGCGATCGCCCTGCGGCGTTTCGCGCTTGTGTCCGGCTTGACAAATTGCCGCCGCGGCGGCATAATGTACATAATTCCATTCAAACCGGAGGTGCGCATATGCGTCAGTGTATGGATGCGGAAAACTTGCACAGGCGGCTGAAAAAGATCATCGGCCAGGTACAGGCGATCGACCGCATGGTGGACGAGGATGTGCCCTGCGAGGACGTGCTTTCCCAGATCAACGCCGCCAAAAGCGCGCTGCACCGCGTGGGACAGGTGGTTTTGGAAGGCCACATACAGCACTGCGTGCGCGACGGCATCGAGCACGGCGACGCGGATCAGACCATCGCCAGCTTTACCAAGGCGGTCGAGCGCTTTGCGAACATGACCTGAGCGGGACGTCCTGCCGCAAAAGCGGCGCGGAACGTTCGCAAACGCGCCGCGCCCATGATGGTGGACGCTGTTTTTGCCGGCGTATATCCGGCCGGCAAGACGCCGGCGGGCAGTTTTTATTTTTCGGGGGGCGCGGGAAGAATTTTGCAGCCTCCCGTTTTCCATGAGGGCGTCCGCAGGCGGCGCGGCATGCCAAAAACCATTGCGGGGCGCTTGAAAGTCAAGTTCGGCGATGTGCGCGCTGGATTTGCGATATTTTCCAGAGAAAAAGGGTTCTGTCGGAAAAGCGTCCGCCTTGCGGCCGGAATTTTTCAAGAAGGGCGAGCAAATTGTGACGGCAGGAAACGCAAAACCGGGACGCTTTGCGGTTTCTTCGATGGCGAAGCTGCCGGCGGCCCCAATCAGGAATTTGCGGCGCGGCCTTGGCGTGGGCGCTCCTGTCCGCCTCCACAGGCAGCCGAACGGTTTGCGGCACGAGGCGTTTGCGGGCGCTTTTTCCATCCTGCCACGGTCGGGCTTTGGACAACGCGGCGCTATTCTGCCTCTTTTGGCGCATCGCGCCAGGATTTTGTTTCGCGCACAGTACCCATTCTTATACGATGCGTCAATCAAAGCGCTTTCAGGCTGTCAAAAACCCAGGAGAATAGAGGGTAGAACCCCTTTCACGCTTTCATCGTCCCCAACGGCGTGTACGTCGGGGAGGGAGAGGTTTTGCGTCGGAAAATCCCTTGTTCCAGAGCGAAAATTGAAGAAGGCGGCAGGATTCTGCGGTTTCGCCAAAGGCAAGCCTGCCGCGGCTCAAATTGGAAATTTGACACGCTGCGCCTGGTGGGGGAGACGCCCCCGCCCGCCGGCTTGTCAAAAATACTTTTGTCAAGCTAAGAGCGTATTCGGCGCTTTTTTGCCGCGCTGGGGCTGCGAATCCTTCGCAAACCGGCGAAGACCCCTTTTCGTTTTTTCCGGCATCTGGAGTTGAACCTGTAGCCAGGGAATTTTTTCGTGCGCGCTTGACAACATATACCCCTATATGTATAATATACCCGTACCCCCATTGGTAAAGGAGCGAAGATATGAAGAAGCTGGAAGACGTACTTGCCTGGGGCGGGACGAAAAAGGACATTGCGTTTCTTGCAGTTTCCGGGTTGGCGCTGCTTGTCAGCATCTTTGACCTTGCGCCGCTGCCGTTTGACGCGGCCTGGGTAGCGATTCTTCTCTGCGGCGTGCCCATTGTCCTTGAGGCGGTTATCGGCCTGGTCACGGCCTTTGACATCAAGGCGGACGTGCTGGTCTCCATCGCCCTGATTGCCTCAGTGATTATCGGCGAGGACTTTGCCGCCGGCGAAGTGGCTTTTATCATGCAATTGGGCAGCTTGCTGGAGGAATTGACCGTGGCCCGGGCGCGGGCGGGCATCGAGCGCCTGGTGCGCCTAACGCCCCGCACGGCGCGCGTGGTGCGCGATGGGCAGGAGATTGTCGTTCCCGCCGAGCAGGTGGCGGTGGACGAACTTTTGCGCGTGCTGCCGGGCGAAACGGTGCCGGTGGACGGCGTGATTGTTTCCGGGCAAACCTCCATCAATCAGGCCGTGATGACCGGCGAATCCCTGCCCGTCGACAAGGGCGCGGGCGACGAGGTTTCCAGCGGCACGGTCAACCAGTTCGGCGCTTTTGAGATGCGTTCCACGCGCGTCGGGGAAAACAGTTCCATTCAGCGCATGATCCGGCTGGTGCAGTCCGCCGACGCGGGCAAGGCCAAAATTGTCGGCGTTGCCGACCGCTGGGCGACGTGGATTGTGGTCATTGCCCTGACGGCGGCGGCGCTGACCTGGATAATCAGCGGCGAGATTATTCGCGCTGTGACGATACTGGTCGTGTTTTGCCCCTGCGCGCTGGTGCTGGCCACGCCCACGGCGATCATGGCCGCCATCGGCAACGCCACCCATCACGGCTTCCTCGTGCGCGAGGGCGACGCGCTGGAACGGCTGGCAACCGTTTCCCGCTTCGCCTTTGACAAGACGGGAACGCTCACTTTCGGAACGCCCCGCGTAACGGCGGTGGAAAGCGCGTTGCCGGAACTTTCCCGCGAAGAACTGTACAATTGCGCCGCCGGGGCGGAGATGCGCTCCGAACATCCGTTGGGCAAGGCGATTGTGCGCTGCTATCGCGAGGAAATGGACAAGGAGCCTTCGGCGCCGGAAGCGTTTTCCATGTTGCCCGGGCGCGGCGTGCGCGCCGTGGTTGAGGGGAAGGAGGTTGCCGCCGGAAACGCGCAGCTTCTTGCCGAAGAAGCGATTGAGATACCGGCGGAGGCCCAAGCAGCCGCCGCGGCGCATAGCAATGAGGGATGCACCGTCATTTACATCGCCCTGGACGGCCGCTTCGCCGGTTTCATCGCCCTGTCGGACACGTTGCGGCCGGATGCGCAGGATACGATTCGCCGCGTGCGCGAGGCTGGCGTCACGCCCGTTTTGCTGACCGGCGACCATGAAAGCGCTGCCGGAGCCATCGCCAGGCGCCTTGCCATTGAAGAATATCGCGCGGGCTGCCTGCCCGAGGATAAATTGCGCTATATCGATGCAAGCCAGGAGCAGGGCAAACAAGTGTGCATGGTTGGCGACGGCGTCAACGACGCGCCCGCCCTCAAGCGGGCCTTTGTGGGCGTGGCGATGGGCGGAATAGGCAGCGATATCGCCGTGGACGCCGCCGACATCGCCCTGGTCAACGACGATATACGCGAGATACCGCACCTTTTGCGCCTTTCACGGCGCATGATGCGCACCATCCGCCTGAACATGACTTTCTCGATGGCGCTTAACTTTGTGGCCATCGTGCTGGCGATGACCGGCGCGCTCAATCCCGTCGTGGGCGCTCTGGTTCATAACGCCGGCTCGGTTGTGGTGATTATCAATTCCGCATTGCTGCTGAAATGGAGGGAGAGGACATGATTGCAACCATCGTCGCGCTCGTCATCGGCATTGCCGTGTTTTGCGGCGGCATTTACTACTTCGTCAAGGACAAAAAAGACAGGGAATCGCGCAGGATTTACGGCGTGGTTGCGGCCATCGGCGCCGCGATCGTCATTGCTGTCGTCATTAAAATTCTGATCGCAGGGTTTTAACGCCCAAAAACATGGCGCGCCGTGGGGAATTTCCGCACGGCGCGTTGCTTATGTGTCGTAGTTCGCCAATATGCTCATGGCCACTTCCAGCCGGGAAACACGGCGGTCCATGGCCTGTTTTTCGATGTAGCGGTGCGCCTGCGCCTCCGACATGTTCAGGTAGCGGATCAGCGCCAGCTTGGCGCGGGAAACCATGCGCGTTTCATTGAGCTTGCCGCGCAGGCGCTCATTTTCCGCCGCCGCGCCGTTGAGCCGGTAATACATCGCCGTCGCGCAGCGCACGGCCGTATCCAGGGCGGCGCGGGTCAGAGGGCGGGGAAGCACGAAGACGCCCGCGCGCGCAAGGCCCTCTGCCTCCGGCATGCGCTCCTCTGCAAGCGGCAACAGTATGCCCGCGCGGGAGCAGGCGGCCAACTCCCGGGCCAGGGATGCGGAACCGTCCGCCAGAAATGCCAGCGCGTATTCGCCGCTGCTGAGCGCTTCGCGCGCCCTTTGCCCGTCATAAGCGCAGGAAATCTCGCCGGCGCCCGCTTCGGCGAGCGCTGGGATGAGCTTCTCCGCTCCGTTTTCCCGGACGACCAACAGCGTTTTTATCATAAAGCCATTATAAGGATTACCGCAAATCGGTGTCAAGCGAACTTTTTGAAAATAAACCCCGCGTGGTTGACACGCCCCGCCGAAGGCCGTATTATAGTAGCAGCATTGCGATTGTGGAGGCATGTATGGGCAATATAGAGGCAATTTTCGGCTCGATGGTGTTCAGCGACACGGTAATGCGCTCGCTTCTGCCACACGACACCTATGAAAAACTGCAAAAGACCATTCAGGAAGGGCGCGAGCTGGACCGCGGCGTAGCGGACGTGGTGGCCAACGCCATGAAGGATTGGGCAATTTCCAAGGGGGCGACGCATTTTACCCACTGGTTCCAGCCCCTGACCGACGTTACCGCCGAAAAGCACGACGCTTTTTTGACGCCTACCGGGCCGTGCGGCATCGTCATGGAATTTTCCGGCAAGGAACTGATTCGCGGCGAGCCGGACGCGTCCTCTTTCCCCTCGGGCGGCCTGCGCGCCACGTTTGAAGCCCGGGGCTATACGGCTTGGGACCCCACCAGTTATGCCTTTATCAAAGACAACACGCTGTGTATCCCCACGGCTTTCTGTTCCTATACCGGCAGCGTGCTGGACAAAAAAACGCCGCTTCTGCGCTCCGTAGAGGCGCTCAACCGCGAAACCCTGCGCATTCTGCGCCTGTTTGGCAATACCGAAGCGCGCCGCGTTTACGCCACCGTCGGTCCGGAGCAGGAATATTTCCTGGTCGACCGCGCCGTTTATGAGCGCCGCCCCGATCTCAAGTACACCGGGCGCACGCTGTTTGGCGCGCGGCCGGCCAAGGGGCAGGAGATGGACGACCAGTATTTCGGCGCGCTCAAAACGCGCATTTCCGCCTATATGCGCGAGCTGGACGAAGAACTTTGGAAGCTGGGGGTATTCGCCCGTACCGAACACAATGAGGCAGCCCCTGCGCAGCACGAACTGGCCCCGGTGTTCACCAACGTCAACGTCGCAACCGACCACAATCAGCTCACCATGGAGATGATGAAGAAGGTCGCCGTCAAACACGGGCTGGTCTGCCTTTTGCACGAAAAGCCGTTCGCCGGCGTAAACGGCAGCGGCAAGCACAACAACTGGTCCATTTCCACGGATACGGGCGCCAATTTGTTGGAACCGGGCAAATCTCCGGCGGAAAACCTGCAGTTTCTGCTCTTCCTGGCGGCGGTGATGCATGCCGTGGACGAACATCAGGACCTTCTGCGCATTTCGGCGGCATCGGCGGGCAACGACCATCGCTTGGGCGCCAGCGAGGCCCCGCCGGCCATCGTGTCTATGTTCCTGGGCGACGAACTGACCGCCGTGATCGAGGCCATCACTCACAAGGAGAGCTACCAGGCGGAAAAATCCTATCTCGAAAT
>CAJFUU010000045.1 GCA_904420265.1 uncultured Clostridia bacterium | reverse complement strand
TTCTTGCTCCCGGAGGGAACCGCACCAGCGGTTCCCTTCATGCATTTGGCACCCTGCCTAAGCCGCCGCGCTGGAGGGATGCATACGGGAAGCGCGTTTGCCTGTTCGAGCGTCGCGCGCATGCCCTCAATGCCATTGCATGCTCATGGCGAAGAGGATGGCTTGTGTACCATAATGAATTTGTTGTCCGCTCCCCAAGCTTCAAATGCACTCGCCTGTATCCAGTTTGGCAAGGGCCGCGGCCGCATTGGGACTGTCTTGTCCGGCCTATTCTTCCCCACCTTTTATTCCTATTGAATTTCGCCGTTCCAACAGCAGCGGCGCGCTCCTTTGACGTAACTTCAAAGAGCGCGCCGAATACGATTGCATTCTGCAAATACATCAATGCGATTTTCCATTCCGCCGGAACCGGCGGATGGGCGGTAAGACTTGACCCGCAGCAGCCCGCCGGAGCGAAAATGTGCCCGCAGACGTTCCTTTTAACAGGAACCTCCATCGGCAGCCGCAGCGGCGTCCTCTCTTGTGAAAATGCGGCTGCCGCAGCGGACGGCCCAGGAACGCCCATTGCGGATGAAGAACTCCAGGCGGGCGCGCTGCCGCGCGGGATTCGCAGCGTCCATCGCCAGAAAACGCGTGCCGCCGCAGTAGGTTAGCCTGGTTGCGTCCTTGCCGACCATTGCCACCGGGCCCCCCTTTTCCAGCGTCACCGTCACCGTTTCCGGAATCCCCTCATGGCCGACGAAACGGCCAACGAGCATCTGCGGGTCGGAAAATGCCCGGCCGGCCGGCGTAAACCAGCAGTGGGACGTTTCCACCGGCAAGCCCATAACCGTGTTGTAGAGCGCCCACATAATCTCATCCACATCCGCGTCGCCCTGATTGCACAACACGGCGAATCCCCAGCCTTCGTCCAACAGCAGTCCGCCTTTTGTGGACACGCCGTGCAATCCGCCCGAGTGCTCGCAAATAACGTGCGCGCACTTGACGCGCTTGTACAGCCCCAAGCCGTAGCAGGCGATTTCCGAAGCCGGAATGGACGGCCCAATCATGGCCTCTACCGCCGCGCGGGGCAACGCCTGGCGCCCTTCGTGCATGCCGCCGTTGGACAGGCACCGGTAATAGGCCGCCATATCCCGCGCCGTGGATTTGACCATGGCGCAGCCCCGGAATGGGGGAAGAATGCTCCAATCGTCATCGCAGAGCAGCGCGCCGTTATCGTCGCGCTCAAACAGAGAGGTAATATTGCCGCCGGCCATGGCCCGCGCGCCCACGCAATCGTCGTCCATAATGGTGCGCTCCATCCCCAGCGGGCGGAAGATGCGCTCCATACAGAACTGCTCCAGCGGTATGCCCGCCACCTGATCCACCACGTAGGACAGAATGGCGTATCCCTCGTTGCAGTAACTCATGTTTTCCCCCGGCGCGCCTACCGTGGGATAGGGACAGGCCGCAATATAGTCGATCACCTGGTCAATCGTGCGCATGGCGTTCGGCGCGCTTTGGCGCATGGCGCGCACCCATTCGCCGTCCCGGCGGGCGCTGTTCATGGCGATGGACCACTCCAACGGCTCCATGGGCGGAATGCCGCTGGTGTGATTGGCCAGCGTCCGCAGCGTCACCGCATCGCGAGCGGCGCCAGGCACCGAAAAACGCGGGAAATAACGGTACACAGGGTCGTCATAGGACAGCTTTCCTTCCGCCTCCAGCATGGCAATGGCCAGAGCGGTCATGGATTTGGACATGGAGGCGATTCCAAACATCGTGTCCGCATCCGGCGCAACGGAGTGATCCGCGTCCCGGAAGCCATAGCCCTTTGCAAAGCAACTCCCCTCCGGGCCGGAGGCGCACACGGCGACGCCGGGCAGGCGATCGCGCTCGATCAGGGAGAGAATCCGCCTATCGGCGGCGCTGAAATCAATCGGCATTGCTATCTCCTCTTTCGTAGTTTACAAAAACCAGGAATGACGCCACCGCTAACAAGCGACGCGGCATGAAGCAAATCCTCCGTGCTGTCGGGAAAATACTTTCCCCCGAGCCTTCATCTCCACACGGGCCGCGCCAAAAAGCGGAAATGCTGCGAGGCATTTCCGAAGCGTTGAAAGCGCAATCCCGACAGGATTTATTCTACATGATACGGGGCGGAAGTTCAACCCTGCTTTCCATAAAATTTCCTGCTATATGACCCATTCGGCAGGCAGAAGCGCCCATCCGGCAAAGGCCTTGAACGCGCATGGTCCATGTTTTTCCGCGTTTTGGCGCAACCTGGCGGATTTGGAAGGTCTGTTTGCAAATCCACAAAAACTTCAAAAAACGGCTTTAGCGCCGCGCGTTGCCACGTCAAAACCCGCTTTGCAGGCGCCGTAAAAGGCGTTTCAGAATATTGACAAAGTCAGCAGGCTGCCGGCGCGACAAAAGCGGACTTGCAAGTAAGAAATCTTTCATGGATATAAGCATCCTCGGCCACAAGCGAGGCTGACGCGGAAACTTTGTCGCTTTGCGAAGTTTGCCGCCCTGCGGTTGAATTTGATGTTCCCATAAGCCAATGAATCTTTCATGAGCATAAGCATCCGCGGCCGCAAGCGAGGCTGACATGGAAACTTCGTCGCCTTGCGAAGTTGCCGTCCTGTAGCTGAATTTGATGTTCCCATAAGCTGAGGAATCCTTCATGGGCATAATATCCGCGGCCACAAGCGCAATTGGCACGGAAACTTCGTCGCTTTGCGAAGTTTGCCGCCCTGTGGTTGAATTTGATATTTCCATAGGGCCGGGCAAATTCGCTGGGGAAAGCCGGATGGCTTCTGATCTCTCGTCTTGTCAGAGCAATTTCCGTATTTGCAGGGGTTCTCTGCCTCTGAAGCGCCGCAAAAGTGCTTGCAGCTTCTCTTGCATTCCTTTGGCGCAACAGATTTCCGGTTGGCTGTCATGGCGCTGTGGGGTCTGGCTCGAAAGGCCATGACCAAATTTCGTCCTTTCAATAACCCCCCTGAAAATGCTCTGTGTTCAAAGGAAAACCGGCGTGAAAGCGCCTGGAGAGCGGGCGAGGCTGCAAGGGCTCGGGCCGCATTTATTGGGCAAACCGGCCTGTGCCGCCGTCTTCTTTGCTGCGCGCGGCTTGTACTGAATCGCTCTGCAAGCACGCGGTTGATTCGCCTTTCATCACAAAGCGCCTATGCCTCATCCGCGAACTGCCCTGCAAGCGTACGGTTGATTCGGTGAGCCGCCACCGCAATGGCGTTAACAAGTAAAATCGCCCGTAAGCACGCGATTGATTCGCCTTTCATCGCAAAGCGCCTATGCCTCATCCGCGAACTGCCTTGCAAGCGCGCGGTTGATTTTGTGCGCCGCTGCCACATTGGCGATAATAAGCAAAATCGTTCGCAAGCGCGTGGATGATTCTGTGCGTCGCTGCCACAATGGTGACGATGACAAGCGGAACCGCCCTGCAAGCGCACGGTTGATTCACCTTTCATCGCAAAGCGCCTCTGCCTCATCCGCGAACCGCCCGCAAGCGCGTGGATGATTCTGTGCATCGCTGCCACAATGGTGGCGATGACAAGCGGAACCGCCCGCAAGTGCGCGGTTGATTCGGTGCGCCGCTGCCACATTGGCGATGACAAGCAGAACCGCCCGCAAGCGCGCGGATAATTTCCCTTTTCCCATGTCTTCCCTGTCTTTTGAACGCGCAAACCGGGCGCGCTTAAAAGGCATACGGGATGGCCTCGCGTCCCTCCTGTAGCCCCGCTTGGGCGCAAAAGAGCCGCCAGCGTTGGTTATGGAAACCTTCGCCAGCGGCTTTGCAAAAAACCGGCATTTGAAGCGCTTAGATCAGTCCGCGCTCCTCGGCGTAAGCGCGCGCCTTCGTCGTCGCAAAAGCGCCCTCGTAGGGCTTGTTCACAATGGCCAGCAGCTGTTCGTTGGCCTTTTGCGTATCTCCAATATAGGTGTAATACACGAACATGCCAAAGCGCAGCGTGACGATGTCCAGGAGCAGATCGTCTTTGGGGTCTGGCACATGTTTGCGGATTTCGTCCTCGTTGAGCATATCCTCGGGTTTCAGGATGCCCTTGTAGAGGCGGACGCGGCACTTGTAATCCCAATCCATGTCCGGTACTTCCAGATCGTCGGGAACCAGGTCCAGCGCGCGGCGCGCGCCTTCCATATCGCCCAAATCCACGTAGCTGGTGAAAATCCAGTCCACCATGCTGTAATGGTCCTCGGGCTGGGCGTACTTCATCGCCTGCCGAAAATCGGCAATAGCCTCGCGGTAGAGGCCGTGCGTGTTGTACGTCACGGCGCGATAGTACCAGTACAGGTTGACGTCCTCCTCAATGCGAATGGCCATTGTAAAATCGGCGATGGCCTGCTCAAAACTCACGCTCATATAGCGGCAGCCGCGGCCAAAGTACAAAAGCGCGCTGAAGGGAAACTCCACCAGGCCCTGGGAGTAAACGTCAATCGCCTCCTGATTGCGGTGTGCCTTGCTGAGCGCCTTGCCATAATCGTACCAGTTGCTGGCCGTGTGCTCGCGCTCCAGATTGGCTTTCGCGTCTTCCACAGAGGGCGCGTTCACCAGCTTGTCGCGCATCATTTTATTTTTCTCAATTGTAGTCATTGCCGCAGTCCTCCTCCGCTTATTCCTGAATCAAGCCGCGCTGAATGGCAAATTTCCGGGCCTTCATGTAGCCGAAAGCATTGGGAATCCTGATCTTCAACGCTTCCAGCAGGGCCTTGTCGGCACCCTCCTCATCGCCCGTGAAAATGCAATAAGCGAACAGGCCGTAGTACATGGTGACCAGTTCCAAGTCTACACGGCCGGGCAACGGCAGCGAATTCTTCTCGATATCAGGGATGTCGATGAAGTCCTCCTTGCTGACCTGCCCGGTGTAGAGACGGAAATTGCGCTCGTAGCCATAGTCCATCTTCGGCGCCACCACGTCCCGGGGAATCAGCGACAGGCTCTCCTGGGCGCGCTTGGGGTCGTTCAGCTCCAAAAGGTAGGTGGTAAACAGCCAGTGTACCAGCGCGCAGCCGTCCCCCACCTTGGCAATGGAAATGCAATCCCGGAAGTCCTTGCAGGATTCTTCGTACATACCGTGCAGGTTATAGGAGGTGGCGCGGTAGTAGAGGAAGGTCCACTCGGTGGAATCGAGCCGGCATGCAAGCGTCAGTTCAGCGATTGCCGGCCAAAACTGCCCCGCCGAATTCATCTTGCGGCCGCGCCCGAAGTGAAGGAAAGCGTCGAAGGGCGCGTAGAACAGGCCCTTGGAGAAGGCCTTTACCGCCGCGTCGTTGTCGCCGGCCGCAGACTGGGCCATGCCCATTTCGTACCAAAGTTCCGGATCGTCCGGCGTCTTTTCCAGCTTGGCCTGAACCTCGCCGACATCAGGGCTCATAATCAGCTTATAACGCATATATTCGTCTTTGGTCATTGTATTCATTGCTTCCTCCTCCTTGCGTTTCCCATACTTACAGGCATCTTCTGCCCGACACGAACACTGCCTGCGCGCGCGTCATCAGTTCGAAGGGGTGCCCGCTGAACACGGTCAGATCGGCGTCCTTCCCCGGCAAAAGCGAACCGACGCGGTCGTCAATGTGCGCGATTTCCGCCGGATTGATGGTGATGGCCTTCAAAGCCTCATACATGTCCATGCCCTCGCGCACGGCCAGGGCGGCGCAAATCGGCAAGTAGGACAGCGGGACGACATCGTGATCCGTCGTCAGGGCAACCTTTACGCCCGCCTTTGCCATAACGCCCGGCGTCTTGAAATTCAGGTTGAGCGTCTCCAACTTGGTGCTGGAGTACATCGTCGGCCCGACGATGGCGCTGACGTGCTCGCGGGCCATATCCGCGGCGGTCACAATGCCGTCGGTGGCGTGAATCACCGTCAGCTCCAGGCCGAATTCACGGGCGACGCGCATCGCCGTATAAATATCGTCGCTGCGATGGGCATGAATGTGAATTGGCAACTCATGCTTCACCACAGGCGTGAGCGCCTCCCAGCGCACATTCAGGGCGGGGTGTTCGCCGCGTTCCTTGCGCGCAATATAGTCCAGCGTCTGCTGAAACGCCTCGCGCATCACGGCGGCGACGCCCATGCGCGTCATTGGCAGCTTGTTCAGCGGGCCATACGTGGTGCGCACATTGTCTCCGGTGGCCATCTTCATCGCCACAGGCGTCTTGATGAGCATATCCTCCACGCGCGTGCCGTCCAGCTTCACGGCCGCAATCTGGCCGCCGAAGGCGTTGGCGCTGCCCGGGCAAATGAGCGCGGTGGTAACGCCGGCCTCGCGCGCCTTGGGAATGGCCGTATCGAACGGGAAAAAGCCGTCGATCGCCCGTAGTTGCGCGGTGTTGGGATCGGTCATCTCATTGACAAACTCCGCCGCGACGTTGATGGACTCCGCGCAGATGCCAATGTGGGTATGCGCGTCGATAAAGCCCGGGAACACATAGCCGCCCTTGACATCAAGGGTTTCTTCGCCGCTCTCCCCAGGCGCCTGGCTCATCGGCCCGACCGCGAGAACTTTCCCGTTTTCAAACCGCACATAGCCCGGATCGAACACCTGGTCCTGCATCGTATAGACCTTTGCGTTGCTTAGAATCATTGCGCTTCCTCTTTCGTCGTTTCATCGGGGGGCTTTTGCGCCGCCTCAGTTTGCATCGTATTTGTGACAGGCGACAAAGTGTCCCGGGGCAACCTCGCGAAATTCCGGATCCTGACTCTGGCACACCGGCATCGCGTGGGGGCAGCGCTTGCAGAA
>CAJFUU010000044.1 GCA_904420265.1 uncultured Clostridia bacterium | reverse complement strand
CGGTGCATGCAAATTTCATCCACGACGGCGTTTTTATCCAGTGAGAGCAAAAACATCACCGCGTCGGCAACCTCGCCCGCGGCGATGAGCCCTTCCGGCTCGAGGTCGGGCCGGGCGAGTTTCGCCATATCCGTATAGACCCCGCCGGGGCTTACCACGTGTACGCGCACGCCGTCCTTGTACAGTTCGTTGGCCAGCGTTTTGGAAAGGCCCAACAGGGCGTGCTTCGAGGCCGCATATGCGCTTTGCAGCGTATAGCCCTTGTGCGCGACCACCGAGGCAATATTGACAATGCGCCCCTGGGTCCGGCGCAGATGCGGCAGCGCCCGGCGGGCCAGCAGAAACGGCGCGCGCACATTGGTATTCATCACGCGCTCGAATTCCTCCAGCGTGGTTTCCTCAAAGGGCTTGGAAAGCGTAATGCCGGCGTTGTTGACCAGTATATCCAATCCGCCGAATGTTTCCACCGTCTTGCCTACACAGCTTTGTACATATTCCACGTCCAGCAGATCCCCCGGCAACTGCAAAGCCCCGCCAATCTCCCGCGCCGCAGCGGCCAGCTTTTCCGTATTGCGGCCGCAGATGGCCACATTCGCCCCCGCCGCCTTCAGCCGCGCGGCGATTTCCCGGCCAATTCCTCCGCCCGCGCCGGTCACCAGCGCCGTTTTTCCCGTAAGCATATCCTTCCACGCTCCCTTTCTTCGCGATCTTCTTTATGAAAAACCCGCTTATATCATAGCATATTTTTGCCATTTTTGAATATCGTATTTCAATAAAAATATGTTGACATTCATGTCTGGCTGTGTTATAATCCGCGCATGGAGGAATTGCATATGAATGGACATCCCGAACGGAATATGAAACTGGTCGCCGTGGCGGCCGCATTGATTGGGGTTATCGTGGCCTTTGTGCTTTTTCCGATGCTGGCCTCGGCTATGTTGGCAGAATATCCCGAACACCGGCGCTGGTTCTGGCCCGGGCTGATTTACGTATGGATCGTGCTCGCGCCCGGCTTCGTGGGCCTGTGGGAATTCTGGAAAATCAGCGGCCAAATTGCCCGGGACAACTCCTTTTCCCCGGAGAACGCCCGCTCCCTTTCGCGCATTTGCGCGCTGGCGTTGACAATGGCCGCGCTGCTGGCCGTGGGCGTGGCGGCGCTGTGCATTTTGCGCATGGGACAACCGGGGCTTCTGATCCTGATGCTGGGCTTTGGCGCAGCCTGCGTGCTGGTGGCGATGCTGGCCAACGCGCTTGCGCAGCTTGTGCGCCGGGCGGCGGCCATTCAAACCGAAAACGACCTGACGATATAGGAGGCGCGGCATGGCAATCATCGTAAATCTGGACGTCATGCTCGCAAAGCGCAAGATGAGCCTGACGGAACTTTCCGAGAGGGTGGGCATCACCATGGCCAACCTTTCCATCCTCAAAACCGGCAAGGCGCGCGCGGTGCGTTTTTCCACGCTGGACGCCATTTGCCGGGCGCTGGACTGTCAGCCGGGCGACCTGCTGGAATACCGGAGCGACGAAACGGAATGAATGTCGCGCTTATCGGCGTCTATCTCGGCCGCGCGCTGTTGTTTGCGTTGGCGGTGAGCGCCGTCTGGTCGCTCCTGCGTATGGCGACGCGGTGCGGCCGGAAAAGGGAGCGGCGGCGAGAGGCGCTTTTGACATTGTTTGTATTTTACCTGGCGGCGCTTGTGGAAATCATCGCCCTGCGCGATTTGCAGGCTGTTGACAGCAGCCCCCAACCCGTGCTTTTGCACACCACGCTGGCGCAATTGGACGAAGGTTTTGGGGCGTTTGTCTATCACACGGCGGGCAACCTGCTTTGGTTTGTGCCGCTGGGCCTGCTCGTGCCCCGGCTGTGGCCGCAGCGGCGGCTGGGAACCGTGACGGCGTTGGGGCTGGGACTTTCATTGCTGGTGGAGGCCTGCCAGTATCTGCTTGGCACGGGCGTGCCGGATGTGGACGACCTTTTGCTCAACACGTTGGGCGCAATGCTGGGCTATGGGTTGCATTGCCTGCACAGGCGTTTAAAACGTTAAATCTTGCGTTTGCGCTTGACAGTTTCAGGCGCAAAACCTATACTATTTTCAAGGATTTCCGTCGGAATGACGGGGACATGGGCTGTTCAAACGAAGCGGCAGAGAGGGCGCGCCATGGGCTGCAAGCGCGTCTCGCCCACGCGGATGGCTTACCACCCACCGACCGGCGGCGCGCGGGGCGCGTTATCGCTCCATAGAGACACAAGTTGGGTGGAACCACGGGCAAGCGCTCGTCCCTTCGCGGGACGGGTTTATTTTTTTCGGGAGGTAGGAAAATGAAGCTGGTCATAAACGGTCAGGAAATGGAATTTGCGGCGGGCGTCAGCGCCTTGGACGTGCTGGAAAAGTTGCCCAAGGACGTAAAAAAGAGCGCCCTGGTGGCGCGCCTCAACGGCAAACTTGTTTCGCTGATGGAGCCGCTGGCTGAGGACGGCGAACTGGAAATCCTCACCTTTGACGATCCCGACGGCCGCTGGACGCTGCGCCATACCGCCAGCCACGTGCTGGCGCAGGCCGTGAAGGCGCTTCGCCCCGAGGCGAAGCTGGCCATCGGCCCGGCCATCGACAACGGTTTTTACTACGATTTTGATGTGGACGAGCCCTTCACGCCCGAGTTCCTCAAGGACGTGGAAAAGGAAATGGCGCGCATCATCAAGAAAAATTCCAAACTCGAACGCTTTGAGCTGCCCCGCAAGGAAGCCCTGGAGTTCATGAAAGACGAACCCTATAAGGTGGAACTGATCAACGACCTTCCCGAAGACAGCGTCATTTCCTTCTATAAACAGGAAGGCTTTACCGACCTGTGCGCCGGGCCGCACCTGCCCTCCACCGGCCGCATCAAGGCCTTCAAACTCATGTCCATCGCCGGCGCGTATTGGCGCGGCAATGAAAAAAACAAGATGCTCCAGCGCATTTACGGCACGGCGTTTGTAAGCCGCGAAGAGTTGGACGCCTATGTGCAACGTCTGGAAGAGGCCAAAAAGCGCGATCACCGCAAGCTGGGCCGCCAACTGGACCTGTTCGACATTTTCGACGAAGGCCCGGGCTTCCCCTTCTTCTTCCCCAAGGGCATGGTGCTGCGCAACGAATTGGAAGGCTTCTGGCGCAAGCTGCACAGGGAAAACGGTTATGTGGAATGCCGCACGCCCATCATGCTCAACCAGCATCTGTGGGAGGAATCCGGCCACTGGGACCACTACAAGGAGAATATCTACTCCACGACCATTGACGACCAGACCTATTGCCTCAAGCCCATGAACTGCCCGGGCGGCATATTGGTTTACAAGCGCAAAACCTGGAGCTATCGCGAGTTGCCGTTGCGCATGGGCGAACTCGGTATTGTGCACCGCCACGAACTGTCCGGCGCGCTCCACGGCCTGATGCGCGTGCGCTGCTTTACCCAGGACGACGCCCATCTGTTCATTACCCCCGAACAGATCAAGGAAGAAGTCATCGGCATCCACCGGCTGGACGACCAGGTTTACCGCATGTTCGGCTTCAAATACAAGGTTGAGCTGTCTACGCGTCCGGAAAATTCCATGGGTACCGACGAAATGTGGGAGCAGGCGACCCGCGGTTTGCAGGGCGCTCTGGACGAATTGGGCGTGCCCTATACCATCAACGAGGGCGACGGCGCTTTCTACGGCCCGAAGATTGACTATCACCTGGAGGACTCGCTGGGCAGGACCTGGCAGTGCGGCACAATCCAGCTGGATATGAACATGCCCGAGCGCTTTGACCTCACATACGTCGGCCCGGACGGCGAAAAACATCGCCCGGTGATGCTGCATCGCACCATCTACGGCTCCATCGAGCGCTTTATCGGCATCCTCACCGAGCACTTTGCCGGAGCGTTCCCGCTGTGGCTCTCGCCCGTGCAGGCAAAGATTATGACCATTACCGACCGCGCCGACGAGGCCGCCCTCAAGGCGCAGAAAGTGCTGGAAGACGCGGGTATTCGCACCGAAATTGACCTGCGCAACGAAAAAATCGGCTTCAAAATCCGCGAGGCGCAGATGATGAAGATTCCCTACATGCTGGTGCTGGGCGATAAGGAAGCCGCCGAGGGCACCGTGGCCGTGCGCGTGCGCGGAAAGGGCGACGCCGGCACGATGCGCGTGGATGCATTGCTGGAGCGCATGCAGGAAGAAATCCGCACCTACGCCATCTGACCATCCCCGGGAGGAAGGGGCCGTCTCAAAAGAGGCGGCCCCGCAGTTTATCAAAAAAGGATTTTGACAAGCTGGTGGCGGGAATCAAGTTCCCCGCCGTGCGCCGCGCTTCAAATTAAAATTTGAAGCGCGGCAGTTTTGCCTTTGGCGAAGCCGCAAAATCCCGCGGATTCGCCGGCTCCGGCCACCCCTTGCAGTTTCCGCTGAAACTCTTCGAATTTCCGGACGCGAAAATGGCCAGGAAGCGACTTTTGCGTCGGGAAATGGAATTTCCCGACGTAAGAATTGCCCCGTCCCCGCCGTACAGGCCGTCGGGGACGATGAAAGCGCAAAAGGGCTTTGACCCTCTCGCGCTCTCCCATGGTGTGGCAGCCCCAGCATATTTTCCTGCCGTCCACAGCGCGGTTCGCGCTTGTACCATCGTTTCAAACAAGCATTGGCGCACGCCTTTGAATTGACAATCGCATTTCTTCATGGAAACGCGTTTGCCGCCGCAATTCCAAGAAATATCATCTTTTGAAATTTCGGTATTTTCAAACGCTGCGCGCATCGGAGCTAGGCTTTTCTCCCTCCCCTGATTCCTCCAAAAAGGCAATGATAAACAGCGCTTTGCGCACGTTTCATTCGCATTGCAAAAGCCAAACGCATTCAGACAACCGCGCAAATGGCATGCGCAAAACGATTCGCGCGCCGCCAATCGCTCAAAATTACACTGATATGGTTGACAGCCTTAACCGTGCCCCAGCGAAAATCAAACGCCGCGCCAAACGCGAATCGCCGCCCTTTTGCGCTTCTGTATTTGCCGAAACCTGGGATTCTGCGCGTTGCAATGGCACATCTTCCAAGGCATGGGCCAGTTGCACGACAATTTCTCCATAAGAGGCCCGGCGAGCGTTCCGCGCTTTGTCTCCTCCAATAAAACTTTTTATATCCAGCAAT
>CAJFUU010000043.1 GCA_904420265.1 uncultured Clostridia bacterium | reverse complement strand
TCCAGAATTGCCTCGCCAATGGGGACCTCTTCCTTGGGATAGAGGTTGGTGATCTCGCGCCCCACCATGTCCTTGATGATCTGGTTGCTGTCCGTTTCCGCAAGCGGATGTGTGGAAATGGACTTGCCGTCGCGAATCACCGTCACGCGGTCGGCGTGCGCGAACACCTCGTCCATTTTATGGGTGATCAATATGCAGGCAATGCCGCGGTCCCGCAGAGAATTGAGGATTTCAAACAGTTTGTCCGCCTCACGGCTGGTCAGGGGCGAGGTCGGCTCGTCCAGCACCAGTATTTGCGGGTCTTTGCTCAACGCGCGGGCAATGGAAACAAGCTGTTGCTGGCTGGCGCCGAGCTGGCGCAAAATGACGCTCGGCTCCACATCGTTGAGGCCCACCATTTCCATGTACTTGCGGGCGTCGCTCTCCAGCTTTTTCCAATCCACAAAGCGCCCCTTCCTGGGCCAGCGCCCCAGAAACAGGTTTTCGGCAATGCTCATGTCCAGATGCATGCTGATTTCCTGGTAGATCATGCCAATGCCTGCCGCTTCCGAATCCGCAGGGCCGCTGAAGTGCTGCTGCTTGCCGCCAACCCATATTTCGCCCTCGTAGGAGCCCTCTTCATAGGAGCCGCTCAGCACCTTCATCAGCGTGGATTTTCCCGCGCCGTTTTCGCCGCACAGGGCGTGAATTTCGCCCTTGTAAGCGGTGATACTCACCTGGTCCAGCGCCAACACGCCGGGGAATTTCTTGGTGATTTTGCGCATTTCCAGAATCGCTTCTTTCGCCATACCCGTCACCTGCCCCCGGAAAGGCTCTTGCGCCTGTACGTGTCAATGCCCACAGCAAAAATGATGACGATGCCGATGGCCACGCGTTGCCAATAGGCGCTGACGCGCAGCATGGTCATGGAAACGGTGAGCGTCTCCATCAGGCACACGCCGATGAACGCGCCGAAGATGGTCACATAGCCGCCAAACATGCTCACGCCGCCAATGATTGCCGCCGCGATGCACGTCATTTCCCAGCCCGTGCCGGCAGAGGCCTGCGCCGTTCCCAGGCGGGCGGTGGAAAGTATGCCCGCCAGCGCCGCGAACAGGCCGGAAATAATGAACGAGCCATTGCACACGCGCTTTACCGGTATGCCGCACACGCGGGCCGTTTCGCGGTTTCCGCCTACGGCCAGCAGCGAACGCCCAAAGGTAGTATACATGAACACGAGGTAGACCACAACCGCCAGAATCAGCGCTATGTAGATGCTCCAGGGAATGCGGAAAAAGCCGAAGCTGCCGACGGCGTTAAAATCGCTGGGAAAGCCGGTGATGGATTCGCCCTGCGTCACCACGTTGCAAAATCCGCGGGCGATGTACTGCGTGCCCATGGTGGCGATGAAGGCCGGCAGCCCGAAGCGATTGACAATAAAGCCGTTGAGCAGGCCGATAACCAGGCCAACGCCCAAGCCCAACAGAATGGCCACAGGCGTGGGCAGGCCCAGATATTCAAACGCCACGCCGACGATCATGCCCGCAAGGCCGTACACCGAACCGGCGGAAAGGTCCATCATGCCGCAGGCAAAGATGAATGTTTCGCCCAGCGTGCCCAACAGCGTAATGGAAACTGTGCGGAACAGCGCCGTCATGTTCATCTGGGAGAAAAACGAATTGTTGACCGCAAACGTCACGACCCACAACAGCAGCAGCGGGATCAGAACACCCGTTTCGCGCATCCTGGTAAGCTTTTTCAGACGACCCATTGATTGAGACACCTCCATATGTTTAGACGGGACCAAACCGTTGGCTTGTGCGTCGCGGCGCTTTCGCGATACCCCCTCCCTGCGTCCGGGAAAAGCGCGGACGCAGGGAGGATGCAGGACGCTTAGCGATAGCTGTCTACGTTCTCAATCGTCACGGTAATGGTGCCGGTATCCACATGCTCGTTCTCCACGGCGCCGGTGGTCAGGTAGTCGTACAGGTTTTTCACGCCCAGATAGCCCATGGTGTAGGGATCCTGCACGATGATGGCGTCGATAACGCCTTCGCGGATGTAGCGCAGCGTCTCCTCCTGGTCGTCATAGCCAACCAGCTTGAGGTCGTCCAGGCCGTATTCGTATTTTACGCGCGCGGCGGCCTGCACGTCGTAGGCGGAGGTGCCCAGCACGGCGGTCAGGTCGGGATAGGTCTGCACGATGGCTTCCATCTTGGTCACGCCAGTGGCCAGATCGGCATTGGTTTCTTCCGTGACCACCACTTCCAGGTTGGTGTCCTCAATCGCATCCATGAAGGCGGCGATTTCTTCCTGTTCCTTCTCCGCGCCCAGGCTGGAAGTGAGAATGGCGACGGTGCCCTCGCCGCCGGTGGCCTCAATCATGGCCTCGCCGCTGGCATAACCGGCGTTGTAGGGGTCGGTGCCGGCATAGGCGATGCGGTTGGTGGTGTCCGAGCAGTCGGAGTCGATCGTCACCACGGGAATGCCCGCGGTCGCGGCTTCTTCAAGTAACCGCGGCATGGACTCGAGGCCCGCGTAGCAGAAAATGCCGTCCGGCTGGGTGGCGATGGCGGATTCCATGTAGGTTACAACTTCCGTAACGAAGTTGGAGGCGTCGGTCGGGCCGACGATCTGCGTGGAAGTGCCGAACTCCGCGTCCGCAGCGGCGATGCCATCCGCGCAGAGGTTCCAGTATTCCAGGCCGACAATCGGGCAGACAAAAATGAATTCGTAGCTTTCGTCCGACTCCGCTATGGCAAAGCCGGCGAAGAGGGAAACGGTCAGCACCAGGGCGGTCAGCAGAGCGACGAGTTTTTTGTTCATGTTCATTCCTCCTGTTTATTTTTTGCGGATGTCTCCGCAAAATCCCTGTTTCGAGCGCCCCCGAACGTGGGCGAATCGCCGTTATGCAACGGGCCACGCAGCAGGCGCCGTCATTTCGATTTTTCGCGGCCGCGCACTCCCTGCTGCATTTGCGGGGGCGCACCCGCAAAGGCTAAAATAAACCCCAATGCGCCCGCCTTTTGACGGTTTAGCGAAACGACATACCTCTCGCGCATTGCGGGGGGCGCACCCACTTTCGCGTAAAGAAGAAACCTCAGGAAAACGCAATGTTTTCCGAGACGACGATGCCAATGCGCGTGTAGTAATCTTCCATTTCTTCCCCCGCCAAAAGCTTGCGGCAGATTTTCTGCACGGAAAGATAGCCCTGGTTTTCCGGTTCCTGACTGATGGTAACGTCTATATCTCCGCTGCGCAAATAACGCACAACGGTAGGGGTCAAATCGTGTCCGATAATGCGGATGCCAGCCCCGACGCCATTTTCCGCGACGCCCTTGCCGACCACGGCGACGCAGCCGTTGGTAGCGTAAATGGCGTTGATGCCCATGCGCGGAACTTCTTCGGCCGAAAAGCGGTATACTTTATCGAAGTCTTCCTCAAAAACGAAACTTCCCACACAAACCATGTCCGGGCGCTGCGCGCCGAGCACTTCCTGAAAGCCAATGGCGCGCTGGTCTATCTGGCGCATGCGGCTGCCGTGCGCGGAAATGATGATATAGCGGCTCCGCGGCGAGGCGATCATGCTCATCAGCCGGCCGGCGGTGCGTCCGCTCTGCAGGCCGTCCAGGCCGATGTAACAGGCATGCACATCCTCTTCGCGGTTGTTGAAGGTCGTCACCTGCACGCCGCGGGCAATCGCATCGTTGAGCGCGTCGCTGATCTCCTTTGCGCAGTAGGGAACGATGGCCAGGCCGTCGTACTTTTCCTCCACCACGCGGCGAATCACGGCAAGCTGGCTGTCTACGTCTATCTGCGGCAGTATGAAGGGCTCAACCTGCACGCCCATCGGCTCATATTCCTCGGCCGCCCGATCGACGCCCTCCTTCACCTGTTCCCAGAATTCGTGTTCCAAATCGTGAAAACACACCGCGATGCGATACGAACGCTTCTGCGCCAACATGCGCGCCGCCATATTGGGCCTGTATTTCAACTCCTCAATGCAGGCGAGCACTCTTTCGCGCGTCTTTTCCGCCACGCGCCCGCGGTTGTGCAAAACGCGGTCTACTGTCCCCTTGCCGACACCCGCCGCCCTTGCCACATCTTCCAAGGTAACCGTTTTGTCCATGCGGGTGCGCCCCCTCTCGATTACAATTATACATATTCGTCTGAATATGTCAAGCATTGCCATAAAATTTTTGCACTATGCTTAATTTTAGATGGAATTTTATGTCCATCATCCACCGCGTCCAAAGGCCATTTTCTCTGCAAAAACACAGCGCGACACTGCGGACGTGCTCGCCTTTCGACCAAAAGCGCCCCACCGGCGCACAAGCAGTTGCAACATCTTCAGCTTCATTTTCCGCGTTTTGCAAGTTTTATAATTTGCAGGGCGAGCCTGTAAGCGCCTGCCGTGGCCAAAACCGCCCGCATTCGTGCATAGGAGAACGCGCGCCTGGTTTTACGCCAAGACGTAAATCCAGCCAGTCTCCCCGGCAGTTGAATCATTCCTGGAAGATCGCGCCGCGCGTATCCTGCCTTTGTGGGAAGCCTCCTCCGTGCAGGTTCTGCACGCGTATGCTTTCCACCTTTGATTTCTGTCTATGGCAGCGCCGCTGTGGGTGCGCCCAATGTGGCGCCGCGGGCAGATTCCGGTTGCACGATATGAAGTTTTACCGTCATACGCGATACAAAGCGCCTGCGCTCGCCGGAGTTCTGGAAACGCCCTGTTCCGCCACGCCATCCGTCGCGGAAAACGCGCCCTGACGTTTTGCATACAAAAACTTTCCTGGGCTGATTTAAGGCCCATGAGCGCGAACGCCGAATGCATCTGCTTCTGTCCTCCCGTGTTACGCTGGTTCTGGATCCCTTGCAATTGCAGCCCCAAATGAAACTGGCCGCAAACTGCGCCCATTCGGCTTGCGTCCACAGCCGCCACTCCTGAAGCAAAATTCCGCTCTGTGCGCCTCTGTTTTCACGATCGGTTATCCCTGCGCATCGCGCTTTTGGCTTTCACGCAGGCAAATTTGCTTGATTTCTCCAAAAAATCCATTATAATGAAAACAACGGCGGGCTCGGCGACAGCGGGCAACGCTTTGCGAAAGGATGGTGACGCCATGTACAACCCGCAGCTTGAAACCTTTCTTTGCGTGGCGGATTCAGGCAGCTTCAATCGGGCTGCCGAGCGGCTCTATATTTCCCCACCCGCAGTCATCAAACAGATCAACCTGTTGGAAGAGAGCCTGGGCGTGCAGTTGTTCGCGCGCACGCACCGGGGCCTTACCTTGACCAAGGCGGGACATTCACTGTATCAAGACGCGAAATACATCATCCAGTATTGCAAGGATTCGGTGACGCGCGCCAAAAACGCCATGGAGGAATCGGACAGCGTCATTCGCATCGGTACGTCGCCCATGACGCCGGCGCAAGTGCTGGTCGATCTCTGGCCCGATTTGCAAAAACGCTGTCCCAACGTAAAATTCCAGCTTGTGCCGTTTGAAAACACGCCGGAGAACGCCCGGGAAATTTTGGGCAACCTCGGCCAGACCATCGACGTAGTGGCCGGCATTTTTGACGGAACCATGCTGAACCTGCGCAAGTGCGCCGGGCTGGAACTCTCCCGCGAGCCGATTTGCTGCGCGGTGTCCATCCACCATCGCCTGGCGCAGAAGAGCAAGCTGACCGTGCAGGACCTGTACGGCGAAAATCTGATGCTGATGCGCCGCGAATGGAGCCATTATGTGGACATGCTGCGGGATGATTTATGGAAAAACCATCCGCAAATCCATATTATAGACTTTGATTTTTATGACGTAGCGGCATTCAACCAGTGTGAAAACAACAATTGCGTGCTCATGGCCATTGAAAACTGGCGCTATGTGCATCCGCTTTTGAGAATCCTGCCTGTGGAATGGGATTATTCCATCCCCTTCGGGCTGCTGCATTCGCCCTCTCCCTCGCCCACCGTCAAACGGTTTCTCAAAGCCGCCGGGGAGATTGCCAGAGAGCGCGGAGGCGCTTTACTGTAAACCCAAAAGTATATACTGCCTAACGAATCGAGACTTCCGCGGAAGCCTCGATTCGTTTATAATGAGCGCGTCGCAAGGAAAGGCGGTAGAAAATATGAAAAGAGCGGCGGCGTTTGTCCTGGCGTTGTGCCTGCTTCTGGGAACATGCGGATATGGCGAGGAGAATAACGCGGCAATGGAAACGACAGACGGCCCTTACACGGTTGATACGCCCGTCACGGAGGTTATAAACGATTCCGTATTTGCAGACTACGGGCGGCTGCTCTTCCCGGTGGACGAAGGCTACTGGAGCGGCGATACGCTGGGCGATCTTCACCTGATTTGGTACAACAACATCGACCCAAACGAGACGGTGGAAATCGTCAACACGCTTTACAAGCGCGCCGCGGCCGGCGAAACGGTGTTTTACGACATCTACACCGACGCGGAAAAAGCGGACGACCCCGCGAAGGAAGACACGGGTTTGTTCTTCTTCAAGGGCGCGCCGGGAGAAAAGTTCGCCATTTGCAACGCCGGCGGCGGTTTTGCCTACGTGGGCGCGATGCAGGACAGCTTCCCGCACGCGTTGGAACTTTCCAGGCGCGGTTACAACGCTTTTGCCCTGATCTACCGGCCCGGCGCGCAAACCGCCTGTGAAGACCTGGCGCGCGCCATCCGCTTTATCTTCGAGCATGCGGAGGAGCTGGAAGTGGATACCGACGGCTATTCCCTCTGGGGCGGTTCAGCGGGCGCGCGCATGGCGGCATGGCTGGGTTCCTACGGCACGGCGGCTTTTGGCGAGGGCGATTATCCGCGCCCGGCGACGGTCGTCATGCAGTACACTGGCCATACCGATTATACAGAGGACGACCCGGCCACCTTCGCCTGTGTCGGCGAGCGCGACGGCATCGCCAGTTGGCGCACCATGCAGCGGCGCATTGAGGCCCTCAGCGCGCTGGGCATTCCCACGGAGTTTCATCATTACCCCGGCCTGCCGCATGGCTTTGGCCTGGGTACCGGCACCGTGGCCGAAGGCTGGATCGACCAGGCCATTGCCTTCTGGGAGGAAAACGCCTGAAGCGTTCCGCCTGGGGCGGACGCAGGAGTTTGATGCCTGTGTGGGCAGGGAAACCGGTCTTCTCCCCAGAGTGCATTGGGAACAGGAAAAATCCGCAATTACAGAGAGACGCCGGTTTTCGTAAAAAATGCGCAGCGCCATAACGGCGCAAAAGACGCCGGAATTGCCTTTTGAGGATTTTCAAACACACTCCAGGTATCGCAACGCAGATGGCCGTTTCGCCAAGGGCAACGCCGCGGAATCCCGTGCGTTCCGCGCCTTTCATCGGCCCGCTTCGCAGTCCGCCTGCACTTTCTGCGGAAGTTTGGCCGCAAAGGCTGTATGCCCACAGGGCGCGGGGCGCACAGCGGCCGATTTCGCTTCCATGAGCCGCTATACCGGCGAAAAAAATGAACCGGCTGTGTTCGTCCTTTGACAAACCGCGGCATTCCCGCGCTTATAAATCCGAAAAATTGATTGCAGGAGGTTTGAGCATGCATCGCAAAATCCCAAGCGTCATTCTTGCCGTGCTGTTGGCGTTGAGCGCCGCAAGCATGGCCTTCGCCGAGGAGGCCCGTCAGCCGCTGTCCATCGCCGAGCAGGGCATGTTTTCCGCCGGCGGATCCGTCACTGAACCGGTAGAGGGCGAATACGACCCCACCCAGAGTTGGTTGGACGCCACCCGCGCCGGCAATACCGCGCATGTGGGCCATGCCAACGTACTTTACCAGATTCCCACGGAAGATAACGGCAATCCCATTGTTTACCTGCACGGCTACGGCCAGTCCCGCATGGGCTGGATGACCACGCCGGACGGCCGCGACGGCTGGGCGACGCTCTTCCTTCGCAACGGCCACAGCGCTTATCTGGTCGATCAACCCGGCCGCGGCGAAGCCGGCGCGCAGGAAAGCATGACCACCGACGGCTTTCTGGACGTTTGGAGCGAAGATTCCAAGGAATATCGCCCCGGCGATCAGGCCTGGTATACCCATTTCCGCATCGGACGCGTGGCCCCGGAGCGCTATGAGGGATCGCAGTTCCCCGAGGGCGAAGAGGCTCAGAACCAGTTCTTCCGGCAGATGACGCCCAACACCGGCAACTTTGACCAGGCCGCCATCGCCGAAGCCATGGGCGAAGTGCTCGCAGAAGTGCGGGAACGCACGGGCAACAAGTCCATTTTGATGACGCATTCACAGGGCGGCGCGGTCGGTTGGGACGTTCCAGTGGAAAACATGTCCGCCATCGTCGCCATCGAGCCGGGCGGGACGCCGGAGGTGGGCTCCGAGCAGTACAACCGTCTGCTGGAGGCCGGCATACCCATCGTCATCTACTTTGGCGACTACATTGACAACGGCCCGGAGGATCTGATGTCCACCAGCTTCTGGCAGGGCGTGCGCGACGGCGCGGAAGCCTTTGCCGAAGCGTATAACGCCGACGGCGGCGACTGCACGGTGGTCAACCTCCCGGACGAGGGCATCACCGGCAACGGCCATTTCATGTTCCAGGAAATGAACAACGACGTAATCGCCCAGCACATCGAAGCCTGGCTTGGCGAGCGCGGCCTGCATTGACCGATTGAGAGGCGACGGCCATGAAACGCATCTTTCTTCTGTGCCTGGCGGCGCTCCTGTGCCTGTCCTCCGCTTCGGCGGAGGGCGAGGCCGGTATCACTCCGGGAACGGAGACGCAGCGCGGCTTTGTAAACGACAATGTGCTGCACGCCGAAATTGGCGATATCCACTTTAGCAGCTATATTCCAGACAGCTACGACGGCGGCACGCCTTACGCGCTGTTTGTCACCCTGCCTGGCTGGGAAGGGCTGTATTTCCAGGGCGTAGGCGCAAACATGGCGGAAGATTTTGGCCCGGAGGCCACCGGCTATGTGGAGGATATGATCATCCTCTCGACGCAACTGAACGACTGGGGCGATACTTCCGCAGACATGGCCATCGCCCTTACGGAATACTTCCTTGCAAACTACAACATCGACCCGGAGCGCGTCTATCTGCACGGCATGTCCGGCGGCGGAGAAACGGCCTCGCTGGTATTGGGCAAGCGCCCGGAATTGTATACGGCGTGCCTCGTCACCAGTTCCCAATGGGACGGCGATTTGGCAGCGCTCGCCGCGGCGCGGACGCCTCTCTACCTTGCCATCGGCGCGCAGGACAGCTACTATGGCGCAGATTCCTTCCGGGAAACCTACGCCGCGCTCTGTGACCTGTATGCGCAACAGGGCTTGAGCGCGGAGGAGATCGACCGTCTCGTCGTGCTGGATATCCGTGAGCAATCCTTCTTTGCCGAAAACGGTTTTTCAGACCAGCATGCCGGCGGGCAGGCCTTCGCCCACGACGCGTCCGTCATGGGCTGGCTCTTCGGCGAACATTAACGACCATCCATCTTGAGAACAGGAAGCGAAACCATGAACAATTTCATCTTTCAGAACGCCACAAAGGTCTACTTCGGGCAGGGGTGCGTGAAAGAATACCTGTCCTGTCTGGTCAAGGCAAGCAACACCGTGCTGCTCGCCTACGGCGGCGGCTCCATCAAGCGCAACGGCGTATATGACGAGGTAACGGGCATATTGCGCGCGTCGGGCAAGGCCATTGTGGAATTTTCCGGCATTATGGCCAACCCCACCTACAAAAAAGTGCTGGAAGGCGCGAAGCTGGCGCGGGAAAACAATGTCGATTTGATTCTCGGCGTAGGCGGCGGCTCGGTCATGGACTGCTGCAAGGCCGTATCGCTGGCCGCTCGTTACGACGGCGATATTTGGAACGACTTCTGGGCGCAGCCCGGCGTAATCTCGGTGGATCCCTTGCCGTTGGGCGTGATCGTCACCGTGGCTGGTACGGGCAGCGAATGCAACGGCGGCGCGGTCATCACCAACGAGGAAAAAAAGGTCAAGACCGGCCGCGACTATCCCAAACTCAACCCGCGCTTTGCCCTGATGGACCCCACCTACACCTTCAGCGTACCCGTAAAGCAAATGGTCTCCGGCTCGTTTGACATTCTCAGCCATATTATGGAAACTTACTTCAGCGCGCCGGACGGGGATAACGTCTCCGACGACATCATGGAAGCGCTCATGAAGAGCGTTATCCGCAACCTGCGCGCCGCCATACGCGACCCGCGCGACTATACCGCCCGCTCCAATCTGATGTGGGACGCCACCATGGCGGAAAACCGCGTTATCAAAATGGGCAAGAAGTGCGATTTTCAATGCCACAACATGGAGCATCAGCTCGGCGCCTTTACAGACTGCAACCACGGCTGCGGCCTGGCGGTGTTGCACCCGGTATATTACCGCCACATCTATAAAGAGGGGCTTTCCAAATTCGTGCGCTTTGCCGAAAACGTCTGGGGCATCCCGCGCAGGGGCCGTACGGATGAGGAAATGGCATTGGCCGGCATCGAATCCCTGGCAGAGTTCATCCGGGAAATCGGCCTGCCCACGACGCTGCAGGAACTTGGCGTAACCGACAGAGCCGTGCTTAAACCCATCGCCGATTCCTGCGGCATCTCCGCGGGCAGCTATAAAACCATGACCCACGAGGAAATCCTCGATATTTTCAACGAGTGCTTTGCATGAAAGGAGTTTTCAAAATGAAGAAGTTGACTGCGTTGTTCCTGGGACTGATTCTGATGCTGAACTTCGTCGCCCTCGCCGGCGTCGCCCTGGCGGAGACGCAAGACGCCGCCGCAGAAGCCGTAGACGAAACCGCTGAGACGGCGGAAGGCAAGACGTTGGTCGTCTACTTCTCGGCCACCGGCAACACCGAGGCGGCCGCGAACTACATCGCCGAAGCGACCGGCGCGGATATACTTGCGCTGGAGCCAGTGGAATCCTATACCGACGACGACCTGGACTGGACCGATGAAAACAGCCGCGTGGTCTATGAACACGATCATCCCGAAGACCGCGCTGTGGAACTGGTTGCCGCCACGGTGGAGAACTGGGACGAGTGCGACACGGTGTTTATCGGCTATCCCATCTGGTGGGGCATTGCCGCCTGGCCGGTGGATACGTTTGTTGAAGCCAACGACTTCACCGGCAAAACCGTAATCCCCTTCTGCACCTCCTCCAGCTCCGACCTGGGCGACAGCGGCGAACTGTTGGCGGAACTTGCCGGCAGTGGCGAATGGCTCGAGGGAATGCGCTTCTCCTCCCGCGTGACCGCAGAGGACGTGCAGGCCTGGCTGGATACTCTGGAGCTGTAAAAGACCGAACGCAAGGTGGGCTTCCGCATAAAACGGACGCCCATCCTCATACTGGCGGCGCTCCTGACTGCATGTGCAGCGTGTGTTTGAAAATTTCTTAAAATGCAATTTCGGCGTCTTTCGCGCCATTAAGGCGCTGCGAATTCTTGACGTAGCCCCTTAAAGCCTGCGAATTTTTCACGAAAACTGGCGGAAAAATCCCTCGAAACCGCGAATTCTTCCCTTTTCAAACACACGCAGCCGCCTGCGGCGCTGAAAACGCGGGGCAGCTTCTGCGCCCACGGCCGAAGCTGCCCTGCGCTGTTTCAAAAAGCGCACAATCAGGCAGTTTCAACATACGCATCGCCTGCTTTACCATGCCTGAAAATATGGATGCCGCCGGCCTGGACGCCATTGCCGGGGCCAGCATCGCAGTTTATAAAGGCTGAGTTCCGGGCGTATTGCCAACATCATTCGTGAAACGGCCGGCGGCGACATGTTCCGCATCGAAACCGCACCCGCCAAACTGCGCCGCCCTCATCAAGCGGGCGGCGGAACAGGCGCGGACGCCCGCCCGGAGCCGGCCGCGCATCATGAAAATCCGGGCCAATAAGACACAGTCTTCCCGGGTTATCCAAGTGGAGCGATATACCGCAGCACACGCCTTTCTGGAGGCGTACGACTTTTCCGACAGGACAATCGTCCCTTTTGCCCCATGGAGGTAGCGGGCTTTCCGGACAGGGAACGCCATTGCGGAATTCCGGCCCGATGCCGCCGGAAGCGAAAGCGGCCTGTGCGTCTCCTGGGGCGCCGTTGCCGGCAGCGCTCCGGATATCGCCGCCTGGGTGGGAAGCCTGGGCTTTGACTTTGTGAAGGAGGAAACGGTCATGAAGAGATGCCTTGCCGTATTTCTGGCCCTGGCACTGACGGCGGGGGTTTCCGCCTGCGCCGGCGCGCAGGAAATTTCTGCCGAAAGCGCGGAAGGCGCCAATATACTGATCGCCTATGCGCCCGATGCTAACAACATTGTAAATACAGCGGCGGAATTGCTGGCGCAAACGCTGGGTGGCGATTTGCTGGACATCGAGGCGGAACAGCGCGGGGATTTTGACCCCAGCGCCTATGAATTCGTCCTGCTAGGGTTCGCGGCGGAAGGCAATGTCCTGCCCGAAAGCGTTCAGGCGTTCTTGAGCGCTTATGACTTTGGCGCCAGAACGGTTTATCCCTTTGTCTCCGGCGCGAATAACGAAGCGGATGCGATTTTTGCCGCCATCTCCCAGCTCCAACCCGGCATGTTGCTCGGTCAGAGCGCCCTGTTGCTTGCGGAAGACACGTCGCAAGAGGAGATTGCCGGCTGGGCCGAAGGCCTGGGGCTTTCCGGAAATGGATTTGCGCCGGCAGAGGGCGCTGGCAACACCGTCCTCACCGCCGTGGTGACGCCTCAGGAGCAGCAGGTTCTGTATCTGTGGGAGGAAGGCAACGTTCCCGCCACCACGGAATACACCGTCAACAACGGCAACTATTTTGACGACCCGGATTTTCGCCCCTATATCACCAGCTTTCCCGTACCGGAAGGCGTAGAAATCAAGGGCGCGGTGCTCATCTGCCCGGGCGGCGCATTCCAGTTCCGCAGCGACCAGCCAGAGGGCGTCGACGTAGCCGAAGCTCTGAGCGCGCTCGGTTATCAAAGTTTCGTGGTGGATTACCGACTGCGCCCCTATACGCAACAGGAGGGCGCGCTGGATCTGGCGCGGGCCGTGCGCTTCGTGCGCGCGCACGCGTCGGAATATGGCATTGACGAAAACGACATTGCTGTGATGGGCTTCTCCGCCGGAGGCATTTTGAGCGGCGAAATGCTGCTGAACTTTGACGGACAGGTTCTTCCTACGGCGCTGGATGAACGCTACCAGCCTGACGCGCTGGACGAAATTTCCGCCGATGCCGCCGCCTGCGGCATGATCTATTCCTTCTATGGCCGTCTGAGCGTAGGCACCACCGATGTGGAACTTCTGCGCAGCGGCGCGCTGCCGCCCACTTTCTATTGCTACGGCACGCGCGACCCGTTCTACGAACAATTCCTGGCGAACGCGGACGCGGCGGAGGACGCCGGCGTGGCGGTGGAGCGCTTGCAACTGGACGGCATGCCGCACGGGTTTGGCGCGCAGGGCGGCTGGATTCCCACATACGACGAATGGCTCTCGGCGGTTTTTGCGGACAATTGAGCGCCGCTGTGACGAAACGGATTTTCGGCAGTCCTTCTCCGTCCTGGCAGGATTGGAGCGGGCCTGCCTTTTGCCTTGCCTCGCAACCAAAGAAAGAAGGCGTCCAAAACAATGGAGGCAAAATCGGAAAAGTATCTTTTTGAGGCCATGCCGGTAGCCCGCGCGGTGGCAACTTTGGCAATTCCGACCATCATCAGTCAGGTTGTGACAATGATTTATAATCTGGCAGACACCTTTTTTATCGGCCAGATTGGCGATCCAACCATGGTGGCAGCGGTTTCGCTGGTATCGCCATGGTTTAATTTGCTCACCGCGCTGGGCAATCTGTTTGGCCTGGGCGGCAGCAGCCTTATTTCCCGCATGCTGGGAGCAAAAAACCAAGCGGATGTCCGGCACGTCGCCGCTTTCAGCGTTTGGGGTGGAGCGCTGGTAACGTTGGCGTTTTCCGCAATTACGTATGTGGTTCGCGAGCCGCTTCTGGCCTTTTTGGGCGCGAGCGCAGCCACCTATCCCTATGCGGAAAGCTATCTGTTCTGGGTGGTCGTCCTGGGCGGCGTGCCCACCATGGTGAGCCTCACGCTTGGGCATCTTCTGCGCAGCGAAGGGCATGCCCGGCCAGCCAGCGCCGGCATGATGTTTGGCGGAATACTCAATGTGGCGCTGGACCCGCTGCTCATCTTCGGCTTTCATATGAATGTGGCGGGCGCCGCCATTGCCACGGCCTTTTCCAACGCCGCGTCTGTGGCGTTTTTTGCCGTTGCATATCTCCGGCTTGGGGAAAAAACGGCCGTTTCCCTTCATCCGCGCTATTTCACCCTTCGCTTTGTCCGGCCAATCTGCTCGGTAGGGTTGGCCTCCGCGCTGGCCACGGCCCTTGGCAACGCGTCGAATATGGTGATGGTGCGCCTGGCCTCCGGCTATGGAGATATTCCAGTGGCGGCTTACGGCATTGTCAAGCGCATAGACCAACTCCCCCTGAACGTTTCCATGGGCCTTTGCCAGGGCTTTATGCCCTTGGTAGGCTATAACTATGCGGCAAAGAATTACGAGCGCATGCGCCATGTTTCCGTATTTTCCTGGAAAGCGGCGCTGGCAATGTCGGCCTGTTTTGTAGCTTGTTTTGCGGTTTTCGCGCCGCAGATTTTGCATCTGTTCATTCCGGAGGCGCAAACCAGCGCCCTGGGCGCGCAGTTTTTGCGCATTGCCTGTCTGGCGGTACCGCTGACGTCGGTAAACTTTCTCATCAGTTATACCCTGCAGGCAATGGGCAAGGGCGCGGAATCCGCGCTCCTCACCTTTAGCCGCCAGGGCCTTCTCAACATTCCGCTGCTCATTTTGATGAACGTCCTTGTCGGTCTGTATGGCATGATCTGGACGCAGCTTGTGGTGGAAGTCATCATGCTTCCCGTCTCGCTGGGCATGTATGCCCGCACGCTGAAGAAAATAAAGCGCCTTGAAGCACCGTCATAATCCCTGGGTTTCAACTGCGCAACTTATGGAGACTTCCGTTTTGCGCCCTGTGGATTTATAATAAAGCTACAAGGAGATGAAGGCCTGATGGATACAAGGGTTCTTGGAAGGGATTTGACCGTTTCCGCCGTAGGCCTCGGTTGCATGGGCTTTTCCCATGGCTACGGCATGCCCACGGAGGAGCGCGAGACGGTGCGCCTTTTGCGGCAGGCCGTAAATCTTGGGTACACGTTTTTTGACACTGCCGAAGTTTACGGAACATCGCAGGAGCCGCATGTCAACGAGCGCCTGGTGGGCGAAGCGCTGGCCCCGCATCGAAGCAGTGTAAAAATCGCCACCAAGTTTGGCCTGCGTTTTGACTTTGAAAGCGGCAAGGTGCCGCTGCCGCTGATTCCCGATTCCCGTCCGGAAACTGTCCGCAGGGCGGTGGAAGGCTCCCTCAGGCGGCTGAAAACCGACCACATCGACCTCTACTTCCAACACCGCATCGACCCCAAGGTGGCCCCGGAAGAAGTGGCGGGCGTCATGGCCGACCTCATCCGCGAAGGAAAAATCACACACTGGGGCATTTCTGAGGCCAATGAAGATTACCTGCGCAGGGCGCACGCCGTCTGCCCGGTGACGGCTGTGCAAAACCGCTATTCCATGATGGCCCGGCGCTACGAAAGCCTGTTTCCGACGCTGGAAGAACTGGGCGTGGGGTTTGTGGCCTTCTCCCCCATGGCCAACGGCTTTTTGACCGGAAAATACGGCAAGGGCGCGCAGTTCGACCGGCAGACGGATTACCGCGCCACCATGCCCCAGTTTACCGACGAAGCCATCGACCAAAATCGCGCGCTGTTGAAGCTGCTTGCGGACATGGCGGAGGCAAAAAGCGCTACGCCGGCGCAAATTTCACTGGCTTGGATACTCCGCAAAAAGCCCTGGATTGTGCCCATCCCCGGCACGCGCAACGTGGAGCGCATGGCGGAAAACGCGGGCGCGGCCGATGTGCCGCTCACGGCGGCTGAAGTGCAGGCGCTGGACGACGCCCTGGACGGCATGGAAATGTCCGCGGTATTTGGAGGCAGCGTTGTGGGCAAGGCCTAGAAGTTGTTTGAGAAAGCAGAAAGCAACTTCAAGAGGTTTTTGCCAGCTTGCGCAGGAAAAGGCAAGAGCGCATTGCAGAAATTTACGGGCAGCGCCAAAGGCGAGCCTGGCAGGCCCATTGGTGGATTTTGCCGTGGCAGGGTGAAGGCGAACCGCAATGGCGCCGCATCGCGCCACACGGCCGGTGAAGTCCGCCTGTGGAGCCCTCGCGCATGCTCCAGGCTTCTTTGCCACATCTGCGTATGCTTGAAAGGGGAAAGGCACTATGAAACACATGAAGGGCGTTGTCATTGCCGGCAAAAATTCGCTGGCAATCCGCGACGACTGCCCGCTGCCGGAGGAAATTTGCCCTACCGGCGCGCTGATCCGTCCGCTGATTTGGTCGCCGTGCACCAGCGACGCGCATCTGTGCGCAACCGGCTGCGCTTCCCTGCCCTATTTGCTGAACAAGGCGGTGGGCCACGAGATGTGCGGCGAAATTACCAAAATCGGTGCGGATGTCCATGATTTCAAAGTGGACGATCGGGTGATCGTCTGCTCTGTGATGCCGGTCTGGCGGAGCCTGGAAGCGCAGGACGGTCACGCCAAGAACCGCCAGGACAACATGTATGCAGGGAACGACGATCCCGAACGCGGCGGGTCGTTTGTGGAAGAATACTATATCCACGACGCCGACATGAACCTGGCCCGCATTCCCGAGGGCGTTACGCTGGAACAGGCGGTAATGGTGCCGGATATGATGTGCACGGCCTTTGAGGGCGTGCGCCAACTTGCGCCCGGCTATGGCGCCTCCGTCGCCGTATTGGGCGTCGGCCCGGTAGGGCTGATGGCGGTGCGGGCGGCGGTGCTGCACGGGGCCGGCAATGTGTTTGCCATCGGTTCGCGGAAGGTCTGCTTTGATGTCGCCCGGGAATACGGCGCGACGCATTTGGTAGACTATCACAACGAAGACTATATCGAACAAATCGTCCGCTGCAACGGCGGCCCGGTGGACGGCGTAATCGTCTGCGGCGGCGGGGAAAGCGCGCTGAACAAGGGGCTTTCGATGCTGAAAAACGGCGGCACGCTGGTCAATTTGAGCGCCTATTTCGGCGGCAAGCCGCTTGAGATCGACCCCGCCGTCTGGGGCTTTGGCTATGGAGACAAAACCATCAAAGGCGTCGGCTGCGGGGGTGGGCGGCTGTGGATGACGCGCATGGCGCAGCTGATCGCCTGCGGGCGTGTGGCGCCGGAAAAACTCATCACCCATCGCTATCATGGCATGGACAAAATCCCCGAAGCCCTGCGCCTGTTTTTGAACCACGACCGCAGCCTCATCAAGCCGGTCATTTACAACGACTAAACAATCCCAGAAAGGAAGTTGGCTATGGAATTTGCAACTTTGAACAACGGCGTAAAAATGCCCATGGCGGGCATCGGTACCTTCCTGCTGACACCGGACGAGGCGGAAGCCTCTGTGCTCAGCGCGCTTTCCTGCGGTTATCGCCTGATAGACACCGCCAACGCCTATGTCAACGAAAAGGCCGTAGGCCGGGCAATGCGAAAATCCGGCCTCAAGCGCGAGGAAATTTTCCTGGAGACAAAGCTTTGGCCGTCGTTCTACGAGCAGGCGGACGCAGTGGAAAAGACGCTGGCGCGTCTGGATACGGACTACATCGACCTGCTGCTCATTCATCAGCCCGCCGGCAACTACCTGGCCGGTTACCGTCAGATGGAAAGGGCCTACAAGGAAGGCAAGGTGCGCGCCATCGGCCTGTCCAATTTCAACGAGGCGCAAATTCGCGAAATTTTGAATGTTTGCGAAGTCAAGCCCGCCGTGCTGCAAACTGAAGTACACCCCTATTCGCAGGAGAAGGCGCTCAAGGCGTTCCTCGATAAGGAAGGCATTGTCATCCAGGCCTGGTACCCGCTGGGCCATGGCGACAAGGCGTTGATTCAGGAGCCGCTGTT
>CAJFUU010000042.1 GCA_904420265.1 uncultured Clostridia bacterium | reverse complement strand
GCCTCCGCAGCCTTTTCCGGCGTATCTTCCGCCGTTTTTTCTTCCCGCTTTGGGGCGTCCTGCTTGTCCAGCGGCTTCATCGTGGGGAACAGCAGCACGTCGCGGATGGAAGGCGAGTCGGTCAGCAGCATCACAAGGCGATCCAGGCCGAAACCGAGGCCGCCCGTCGGCGGCAGGCCGTATTCCAGCGAAAGCACGAAATCCTCGTCCACCGAGGCGTTCGCGCCCTGCGCGCGCTTGGCGGCCACCTGTTTTTCAAAGCGCTCGCGCTGGTCGATGGGGTCGTTCAGTTCCGAGAAAGCGTTGCCAAATTCACTGGCGGTGATGAAATACTCAAACCGCTCGGTAAACATCGGGTCGTCCGCCTTGCGCTTGGCCAACGGCGAAATCTCGATGGGATAATCGTAGATGAACGTGGGCTGGATCAAGTGATCCTCCACGCATTCCTCAAACAGCAGGCTCAGGCATTCGCCCTTGGTAAAGCCCGCCTCCGGCTCCAGGCCGGCGGCTTTACAGGCCGCGCGCGCGTCTTCGTCGCTTGTCCAGCCGTCAAAGTCCACGCCGGTATACTTTTTGACCGCTTCCTTCATGGTCATGCGCGCCCACGCGCCGCCCAGATGGATGGTTTCGCCTTGATAGGGCACGTCAGTATCGCCGCACACCTTCATGGCCACGTATTTGTAAAGTTCCTCGATGAAGTCCATCATGCCGTGGTAATCGGTATAGGCCTGATACATCTCTACGGTGGTAAATTCAGGGTTGTGGCGCGTGTCCATGCCCTCGTTGCGGAAAATGCGGCCCACTTCGTAAACGCGCTCCAAGCCGCCGACCACCAGGCGCTTTAAGTGCAATTCCGTCTCAATGCGCAGATACATGTCAATATCCAGCGCGTTATGGTGGGTGACGAACGGCCGCGCCGCCGCGCCGATTTCCAGTGTGCCCAGCACGGGCGTATCCACCTCGAGATAGCCGTTGGCGTCCATGAACTCGCGAATGGCCTTGATGATCTGCGAGCGCTTCACAAACGTCTTTCGCACTTCGGGGTTGACGATCATATCCAGGTACCGCTGGCGATAGCGGGTATCCATATCCTTGAGGCCGTGGAATTTCTCCGGCAGCGGATGCAGGCACTTGGTGAGCAGCGTAATTTCCTGCGCGTGCACGCTGACCTCGCCCATCTTGGTGCGAAATACCGTGCCCTTGACGCCGATTACGTCGCCGAGGTCAAAGTCCTTGAATTGCTTGTAGGCTTCCTCGCCCACATCGTCGCGGCGGACGTAAATCTGGATTTGGCCGTCGCGGTCGAGCACGTGGGCAAAGCTGGCCTTGCCCATCACGCGGCGCGACATCATGCGCCCGGCGATGGACACGGTCTGCCCTTCCAACGCGCCGAAGTTTTCAAAAATCTCCTCGGAATGGTGCGTCTGGTCGTAGCGGGTGAGTTGATAGGGGTTGCGGCCATCGGCCTGCAACGCGCGCAGTTTTTCCAGACGGATGCGATTCTGTTCGGACACTTCCTGGCGAAGATCCTCGGCCATGGGGATTTCCTCCTCATTACAATAGACACATCGGGCGCCCGGAGGCTTGCGCGTTCGGACGCCCGCAGGGAAAGCGCCGGCCCCCGTGCCCTTACGGCAGGGGTGGCGCTCGTCAGCGACGGGAAATTTCCAGCACCTTCAGTTTGAGCGCGC
This sequence comes from uncultured Clostridia bacterium, assembly GCA_904420265.1. GTDB lineage: Bacteria > Bacillota > Clostridia > Christensenellales > Aristaeellaceae > Pullichristensenella. The sequence continues at coordinate 438 of CAJFUU010000042.1, read as the reverse complement.
CGCCGGGCGTCTGGGCCTCTACCACATCGCCCACATGCGCGCCAATCAGCGCCTTGCCGATCGGGGATTCGCCGGAAATGTAAAGTTTGGCCGGATCTGCTTCGGTAAAGCCCACCAGCGTGTAGGTGTCCTCCTCGTCAAACTCCATATCGTAGACCTTTACCGCGTGGCCGATGGCCACCGTGTCGGTGGAAAGCTTGCTGTCATCGACGAATACCGCCGTCTTGAGCGTGTTTTCCACTTCGGCGAGGCGGCCATAGATGCGCGCCTCGTTGTTTTTCGCCTCGTCATATTCGGCGTTTTCGCTTAAATCGCCATGGCCGCGGGCAATTTTGATCTCCTCAGCCACATCCAGCTTGGCCTGACGGAGTTCTTCCAACTCTTTTTCCAGGTTGCGCTTGTCGGTCATCGTCAGCACGCGCTGCTCGACTTCGTTGG
>CAJFUU010000041.1 GCA_904420265.1 uncultured Clostridia bacterium | reverse complement strand
ATGTATCGCAAGCTGAAAGAGCGCGTCTACGAGGCCAACATGGAACTGTTTCACCGCAACCTGATCGTTTACACCTGGGGCAATGTGTCCGAGGTGGACCGCGAAAAGGGCGTCATGGCCATCAAGCCCAGCGGCGTGCCGTATGAGGAGCTCAAGCCGGAAATGATCGTCATTCAGTCGCTGGAAACGGGCGAGGTGCTTTCGGAGGGCTACCGCCCGTCTACGGACGCGCCCACCCATCTGGCCATGTACCGCGCCTTTGAAAAGATCGGCGGCATGGTGCATACGCATTCCACCTGCGCTACTGCCTGGGCGCAGGCCGGGCTGTCTATCCCCTGCATGGGCACTACGCACGCCGATTACTTCTATGGCGATATCCCCGTCACCCGTTTCCTCACCCCTGAGGAAACCGAGGAAGATTACGAGGGCAATACCGGCAAGGTCATCATCGAGGCTTTCCAGGGCCGCGATCCGATGCATACCCCGGCGGTACTGGCCAACGGCCACGGCCCCTTCACCTGGGGCAAAAACGGCGCCGAGGCCGTGCACAACGCCGTCGTCCTGGAAGAACTTTCCAAAATGGCGCTGATGGCCCGCGCCCTCAACCCGGCCCTGGGCGAACTGCCCAGGCACATCAGCGACAAGCACTTTTTGCGCAAACACGGCCCCAACGCCTATTATGGCCAGAAATAAGCCCGTTTGTTTTGGATGCCTTGCGCATTTTGCTTGAGAAAAGCCGGGGCAAATTGGCTGCGTCGGGAACCTGCTGAAAAAGCCGGTTCCCGTTTTTGCGTGCTCGGCGAAGGCTCACAAGCGTCTGCGAAAAAAATTTGTCGATTGCGCGAATGGCGGGAGCGTTACAGGTTTGTTATAATGATAACAGATGGAATGGGGTTTTTCGACGCGGAAGGAGGCCAAACGCATGGCAAGTTTATCGTTGCGCAACATCTGGAAAATCTACCCGGGTGACGTTACCGCCGTGAAGGACTTTAACCTTGAAATTGAGGATAAGGAATTCGTGGTGTTGGTCGGCCCCTCGGGCTGCGGCAAGTCCACCACGCTGCGCATGGTCGCGGGCCTGGAGGAAATCAGCAAGGGCGAATTGTATATCGACGGCAAGCTGATGAACAACGTTCTGCCCAAGGATCGCGATATTGCGATGGTGTTCCAGAGTTACGCATTGTACCCGCATATGACCGTATATAACAACATGGCGTTCGCCCTGAAGCTGCGCAAAACGCCCAAGGCGGAAATTGACCGCCGCGTGCGCGAAGCGGCAAAAATCCTCGGCATCGAGCAACTCCTCAACCGCAAGCCGGCGGCGCTTTCCGGCGGCCAGCGTCAGCGCGTGGCCCTGGGCCGCGCCATCGTGCGCGAGCCGAAGGTGTTTTTGATGGACGAGCCTTTGTCCAACCTGGACGCCAAGCTGCGCGTGCAGATGCGTACGGAAATTACCAAGCTGCATCAGCGCCTGCAGACCACCTTCATTTACGTTACCCACGACCAGACCGAAGCCATGACCATGGGCACGCGCATTGTCCTGATGAAGGACGGCGTTGTGCAGCAGAACGATACGCCGCAGAACCTCTACGACTTCCCGGAGAACCTGTTCGTGGCCGGCTTTATCGGCACGCCGCAGATGAACATTTTCCGCGTGAAGCTGGAAAAGGGTGGCGACGGCGTGTACGCCGTGTTCGGCGAAAACCGCATCAAGGTGCCCGCGGGCAAGCTGCAGCGCTTTGTCTCCGACAGTTATATTGGCCGCGAGGTCTACATGGGCGTGCGCCCGGAGGACATCCACGACGAGCAGATTTTCCTGGCCGCCTCGCCGGAGAGCATCATCGACGTCTCGGTGGAAATCGTCGAACTGATGGGTTCGGAGACGTATCTCTACCTCTCCACTTCCGGCAAGGAAGACAACATTGTGGCCCGCGTTGACCCGCGTTCTGCGGCCCGTACGGGGGACAAGATTCCCGTGGCGTTGGACTCCAACCGCCTGCACTTTTTCGACGTGGAAACCGAAAAGACCATTATGCATCGCCACTAAGGCAAACAATAAAAAGCAGACGCCGCGCCAAACACGCGGCGTCTTTAGCTTGTCAAAAATATTCTTTGAAAAACTTAGGCCGCGCAGAACCTACGCGGCCTGAGAGCGGGCTTCGACCCTCTCTCCTATGGTTTTTGACAGCCTGAGGCCGCGATTTTGCCGCGTCCTTTTCTGCGAATGGAGGGACATCCATGGAACCGCGCTTATCCGCAAGCCGAATAGAGCCGATCGAAACGCTGCGCGTCGGCTACCGCCACCGGCGCGCCTTTACGGTAGAGGCGACCGGGAGCGGCGACGCCATCTGCTATATGTGGGTCTATGCGGAGGCGCTCACAATCGACCGCGAAACCCAGACCGTGTCCCTGCAGAGGCAGTGGAACGAGAATGTCGATACGACGACGCAATACCATATTGCCGGCGGCGTTTCCCCTCTGCTGGACGAATGCACTGGGTATTTCCTCGACTGGGAGGCAAAGGAAACGGATGCGGATGCGCCGCGCGATTGCGAGATTGACATACTCTACCAGAGCGGCGCGCGCAGGACGTGGCGCGTCTCCTATGAACGCGCCGCGTTGCCGGAGGGATGGGAGGATTTTCTTGACGATGTGCGCACGCTCATCGCCCCCTACGGCAAAAGCGAACTGTTCAATCCTCTGCTGCGCGCACGCGGCGTGCGCGAGGGCGAGTACATCTATTGCAGCGTCTCCTTCCAGCCCTATGAAAAAACATACTACTATCGCACAGATGACGATACCCTGCGCCCCGGAGACTGGGTAATCGTGCCGGCAGGCGCGAAAAACCGGGAAACACGCGTTCGTGTGGAGGAAGTGGAGTACTTTCGCGAAAATGAACTGCCCATGCCCCTCGAGCGCGTCAAACGCGTACTGCGTCGTTGCGAACATTGACCGCGCGCTTGCTTTCCCCCGGCAAACGTGCTACAATAGCAGCCGGACGTGGAAAGGAGGATGCGCCATGTATGACGAACTGACGGAAGTCGATATACGCAAAATGCAGGAGGAAATCCACTACCGCACCACGGTTT
>CAJFUU010000040.1 GCA_904420265.1 uncultured Clostridia bacterium | reverse complement strand
CCCACGGCCCCCGAGGCGATCAACGCCGTGGTGATGGCCCCCAGGGCGATTTTGGCGCTGTCAATGGCCGCGTTGGCGATTTTTGTCCCGTCGATGGCCGCGTTTTGGATTTTGGCGCCGGTGATGGTGGCGTCCTGTATCTGCGCCCCGTCGATGACGGCCTGGCCCAGATGCGCCCCGGCAATTTGGGCAATGCCGGCATAGAGCGCGTCCGTGCTGATTTGTTGCGCCGCCAATTCGGCCACACGCGCGCTCACGGCGGAAATTGCCTGGGCGTCCACGGCCCCGGCCGCCAGTTTCGCGGCGGTGATGCTGCCGGCGCGGATGGCGCCGGCGGTAACGCTTTCCGCCGCCAGCAGTCCGCCGTCCACGGTGCCGGTCAGCCGCGCCGCGTTCAGCCCGCCTTCGGGGGTGATGGCGCGCAGTGTGTTGTCGCTCGGGTCGGGCGCGCCCATTTCGCATTCGGCGCTGAAGCCTTTGGCCAGGCGCAATTTCTGGCGGGTGAGCAGAGAAGTCGTGCCGTCCACGCTCACGCGTGCGCCGACGCAAAGCGTGGGGTCGCCGCGAAAGCGGAAGGCAGCGCGGCGAAGTTGCATGCCTTCCAATTGCGCAAGCGCGCCGGAAAGCAGCGTCTGCGCCTGCTCCGTGCCCGCAATCAACAGGGGGTTCGCGCCCAGATCCAGCGCGTTTTGCGACGTGGCCGTCGTCACGCCCGCGGCCATAACTTCCAGCGCCTCGGCCTCCGCCTCGCTGTCCTGGCCGCGAACGCTGGTGGCGCGCAACACCTTGAGCGGCCCAAAGTCTGCAAAGCCGTAGCTTCTGGAAAGCACGGCTGCGTCGGCGATGTTTTCCGCGATGTCCTCTGTTTCCCATACGGAATGAATTTCAAACGTGCCGGCGCGGCTGATGCGGGCGTAACATCCCGCCAGCGCCAACGCCCAGCCCAGCGCCTGGCGCACGTTGCACGTGCCCCACTGCGGTTTGGCGGGAATTTGCGCGCTGCCTCCCGGCACGTTGTCCGGCAACGCGTAACGCGTCTTGCCGACAATGTGGCGCACCACCGCCGTGAGCGTGGCCGGATAGGCCAACGTATCGGAAAACGCTCCGCCCGTTTCCTCATACATGCTGTCGTAACCGGAAAGCGTAATTCCGGCTCCGTATTTTTCCGCCTCGGCCTCGCGCACCACGAACGTGCACAGCGGCTCGACAAGCGCGCCCGTGCCGATGGATAGCTGTACGGTCGCCCCCAACACGGCGTCGCTTGACAGCTTGTCCCCGCCCGGCAGCCAGGCTCCGCCCGCGCCTGCCAGCTTGAGCGTGTGCTTGGCCGAAAGCACGGCGCCCACAAGCAGGCCGTCGTTCACGCCCTCGTCGATATTGAGGGAGATCACGTCCGCGCCTGTAAGCGCAATCTCCCGCCCCGTATGTAGCGTCATTTTTCCCGAAACGGCCAGTTCGCGCCCCGGCGCGCGCATGGCCTGCTGATATGCCGTCATTTCTGTTCCTCCCCGCGCGCATCCCTGCCGATGCGCCTTTGTCGAAGGTTCCCCCACAGCGCCAACCGCGCCCGCATGGCCGCCGCCATCCATTCCGCTCAACGGACGCGCCATTTCCTCTGTGCTCATCCCTGCCGATGCACTTTCCTCGCAGATTTCTCGCGTATGGTCAGGCCCACCCCGGCGGATATAGCGCACTTTACCTGCCCGACGCTTCCATGCGGTCTTCCCTTCCGCGCCCGCTCTCCTCAACGGACGCAGTGTCTTTCCCATTGCGTGCGTATTCCTGCCGACACGCCTTTGTCGCGGACTCCCCGATAGCACCGCCCGCACCTATATGGCCGTGCCTACCCCCCCGGCGGATGTAGTGCACCTTACCTGCCCGACGTTTCCATGCGGGCCTTCCCTTTCCGCCATCCATTCCGCTCAACGGACGCACCGTCTTTCCCCTACGTGCATCCCTGCCGATGCGCCTTTGTCGCGGACTCTCCGATAGCACCGCCCGCACCTATATGACCGTGCCTCCCCCCGGCGGATGTAGTGCACCTTACCTGCCCGGCGTTTCCATGCGGGCCTTCCCTTTCCGCCGTCCATTCCGCTCAACGGACGTGCCATTTCCCCTACGTGTGCCCCTGCCATTACGCCTTTCTTGCAGGTTCCACAGCGTCTGTCGAACCCGAATTGCTGGGCATGATGCCCAGGCGAATAGCGCACTTTGCTCATCCGCCGCTTCCAAGCGGGCCTTCCCTTCCGCGCCCGCTCTCCTTAAAAAAGCGCCGTCTTTCCCCTGCGCGCATCCCTGCTGATGCGCCTTTGTCGCGGACTCTCCGATAGCACCGCCCGCACCTATATGGCCGTGCCTACCCCGGCGGATATATGGCGCACTTTGCTTGCCCGGCGTTTCCCATGCGTGCTTTCCCTTTCCACCACCTGCTCCATTCAACGGACGTACCGTCTCTCACCTGCGCACGCATCCATGCCGATGCACTTTCCTCGCAGATTTCCCGTATGGCCGTGCCCACCCCGGCGGATATAGCGCATTTTGCCTTCTCATCGCTTCCATGCGGGCTTTCCCTTTCCGCCATCCATTCCGCTCAACGGACGTACCGTCTCTCACCTGCGCACGCATAGGTGCGTATGGATTGTGCAACGATTATAAATCCCTTTGATCTCTCTCCTGCACGCACATGGGCTCGTACTCGGTTATTCGCCCATTACATTTTCATACAGCCTCTCACCCGGGCGCGCAAGGCTCATGGCTAGAGAAAGACAAATCTTAATGAGCGTCCCGGCTCTCACCCGGGCGCGCAAGGCTCAAGGGTATGAGAGACGACGCGGCGCTGGTGGAGTTGCTTTTTCTCCTGCGCACGGGTTCGTGGCATTATGAGAAAAACAAGTCCCTCAAAAAAGCCGCCCCCGCGCATGGGCGCGTGTTTCGCCTGGGCAATTGCTGTGTCGTGCGTAGACCGCTCCCCCCGCATGAGCGCATGCACGCGGTGCGACCTCGCCGACCCCGCCCAGTTCCGCTTCCCCCGCGCGCATGGGCGCGTGTTTACGGCGCCTCAGCAATTTCCAACGAGTACACCGCTTTTCTCCCCGCATGGGCGCGTGTTTCCATCGACGCGTCATCCCCTGTTTCATACGCTCCTTTCTCCCTCGCACGCATAGGCACGTGCGAAGCGGAGAAAAACGAATCATCCGGCAAGCGCCTCCCATACGCGCGCGACCTGCTCATATTGAAGCGTAATCGGCTGTCCCCCTGGCGTTGCCTGTCCGTGCGCGATCCACGCGCATCAGCCTTTTGCCGCGCTGAAAATCCGGCGCGCACGCTGCAGCCTCTCAGCCGCTTGTGCCGCAGCCAAACATCCTCGCTGTCTTTTCAAGCGTCACTGTTCGATCAGTTCGATTTCCACATCCGTCCATACGGGCCGGCCGTCGCGCATCATCTGCGCCGTAGCGCGTCGTTTGCCCGCGCGACAGGTGATCTGACGCTCGCTGCCGTCCACGTCCGGATAGAGCAGCGTGAAAAACCCCGTGCCCATCGCCGTGAGCATTGTGTTCATCGCCGTCTCCGTCATATGCGACCAGGCCATCGTAACCGTGCGCCGCACGCCGAAAAAGTCCATGACCGTCCGTCCCTGCAGGTTTGTCTCCGCGCTGGAACTTTCTTCGGTCAACTCCACCTCAATGGAGCTGGGCGCGGCGATTTCCACATTGTTGATCTTGACCATGCGCTCCTCCTCAAATCCTTAGCCTGCGCGCGGCTTGCTCCCGGCCAATAAGGGGCGGTTGCCGCGCGATCTTGCGTCCTTACAGGGCCGTACCGCTCAAATTTCCAACATCTGCCGCCCGGTTGCGCGGCGTACTGCATTGATGCCCGAAATGGCGGCTTCTCCCAGGCGCACGCCATCCACCTGGATGGGCGCGACGACCGTCAGGTTCCCCAGAGCCCGTTCCACGGCGGCAATCAATTCTCCGTCCTGCGCCTGCGGCATGGGCGCGGCAGATATGGCGCCGCTGGCCGCTTGGGCAAGACTGCCCGCCGTCATCGCCGCGCGCGCCTGCCCATCCAATACGCCCAGCGCAAAACCCTCGGAAAACTGTGCGCCCAGATCGCGCGCCACGCGCGAAGGCGAACGGATTTGAAGCGCCGAGCGGATGCGGCTGGCCGCGGCGTTCGCCACCTCCGAGGCGGCGCGCAATACCTGCGATTTGCCGGCGCGTATGCCCGCCGCCAGGCCTGCGGAAAGCTGCGCGCCCGCCTGGCGCATGCTGGAAACGGCGACGTTCACCCGCTGCATCTCGGCAATCAAAGTCCGCAGTTGCACAACCGCTCCCTGTATCTCCGCCTGAAAGCGGATTTCCAATGTTTCAAGCGTCACTGTGAATCCTCCCTTTCGCCAACGCGGCAAACACCTGTTTCATGGCCGCAGGGCTGGTGGCCCGTTCCCGCGCTGCCGGCGGCGCCGCAGGGTAGCGGCGCGGCGCATGCACGCCCAGCGCCACATACCGTCCCGTCAGCCAGGCCAGGCAGGAAATCTCCTCGGCGCGGCGGGCCTGCCTCGCCGCCAGCGCGCGCACTTCCCATTCGATTTCGCGCGGCGTGCATGCAAACAATCTTCCCGCATCCGCAAGGCCCATCGCGGCCAGACGCGCAAACAATTGTTCATATTCGCGCCGCATGCCGCCGTTAGCCATCTTCCTTAAAGAAGCCCGCACGGCGCATGGCCTCGGCGCAGGCGTCGATAATTTCGCCCAGCGTGCCGCCCCCGCGCAAGTGCGCATCAAGCAATTCCCCGACCTCGCGCAGCGTAATCCCCTGCTGGCGGTCGATCAGCGCGCCCCACAGAAGCAGGCGCACGGCCGTAAAATCCGAATTGAACGCTTCCGAGAGCGAACCGCCCGCTATTTCCTCCACCACGCACATGCTGTTGACCGTATAGCGCATCACAAGCGCCCGGCCGCCGATTTCCATTTGTACGTCCACAAGCGCTCCCTCCTTATGTCAAGGCAACGCCGCCGCTGAGGCGCAGCTCCGCCGAAAATCCCAATGCGCCGTCCACCTCGGCCGCTCCGACTTTATATCCCTTGACAAAGGCGGAAAACGTCGCCGTGGTACCGTCGGGGAAATCCACCTCCGCCTCGCCGACCGCGCCGGTGAGATAAGCCGCGCGCAGCGCCGTCTGTCCGGCGTCGCCGGCGTCGAAAAACCCCTCCAGTTCCACCTCTCCTGCCGAACGCAGACCCTGCATGTACTCGCGAAAGCCGTCTTCGCTCTCCAGGGTTGTAATCTCAATCTCCTCGCTCGTGGGCGCAATTTCGCCCACCGACGTCAATTTGCCCACCTTGGTCTTGCTGCCGCCCGAAGGCGTAAAGTAAAACAGCGTGCCCATCGCGTTGGTCGCCATGTTCTTTCTCCTCTCCCATCCTGTTTCGAATCGCCCTGTCCCGTCCGTACATCCCGTCCTCGCCGGCGCGAAAACGGATTCGCGCAATTCACCGCGCCCGTCTCACGCTCTTGCCGCCCGCTTTTTCGAAGCATCTCCCCGCGGGCCGGCTCCCGGCATCCCGAAAGTCCTTTCTTTTAAAAATCCGCCAGATATGCAATGCATAAAACGCTTTCCCCGTTCCCGAACAAAACGGATGCGTGCATTCGCAAAGTGTTTGGCAAGCCAAAACGCCTCCCATATCAAACCGCAGGCCGCGCTCTTCTTCCATCGCCCCTCTTTGCCAGAAATTCGCCGAAACGCTCTCTGCAGGCTAACTCCCGACATCATGAAGGCTTTCCCTCTTCCAAAATTCGCCGAATATGCAATGCATAAAGCGCCTTCCCCGCTCCCGAACAAAACGGATGCGTGCATTCGCAAAGCGCTTTGGCAAGCCAAACCCCTCCCATACCAAACCGCAGGCCGTGCTTTTCTTCCATTGGCCTTCATTGCCGGAAATTCCCTGAAGCGACTTCCAGCGAGCCAGCTCCCGACATCCCCAAAAGCCCTTTCTTCCAAAATTCGCCAAAGCGCCCCCGCAGGCCGTCTTTCAGCGCTGCGAAATCCTTCCCGTTTGGGTCTGCCGGATGTTCAAATACAAAGCATGCTCCCACCGTATCGGACGCCCGGGTTGCCTCAACGCCCGGCCAGCTTAAACTTGCGCATCCCCTCGCTGTGCCAGAGTATTCTCGTCCTGCCCGCACAAAACGGTTTCCCTCAGCGCCTGTTCCCGCGCATGTCTGCATCCT
>CAJFUU010000039.1 GCA_904420265.1 uncultured Clostridia bacterium | reverse complement strand
TTTGCCCGATGACATGCCATTTGCCAAACTCTATGCGGCCTGCCCCTTTCATACAATTGACTCCACAATTCCGATGGCTTTCTGCACGTTTATCTCATCCGGGAAGCGATTGCTCGGCAAGCGGGCGTTATTCGATAAATAGATATGTTGTGGTTCATCCTTACGGTTAAATTCCAAAGCGGGGCTTTGTGCGCATTTACCCCATCCGGGAAGCGCTTGCCTGGCCAGAGGCTTGCCCGATAACGCGCCGTTTGCCAGGCTCTATGCGTACCTGCTTCATTTATACAACCGGCTCCACAATTCCGATGGATTTCTGCACATTTGCCCCATCCGAGAGGTACTTGTCCGGCAAGCGGGCGTTGTCCGATGAATAAGTATGTTGCGGCTCATCCCTATGATTAGGTTCCCAAGCGAGGCTTTATACGCATTTGCCCCATCCGGGAAGCGCTTGTCCGGCCTGAAGTTTGCCCGATAACGCGCCGTTTGCCAAACTCTATGCGGCCTGCCCCTTTCATACAATCGGCTCCTCAATTCCAATGGCCTTCTTTCATTTCCCCGTCCGCCAGGGGGGGATTCGCACGGCCTGAAGCGGCGATACAAAAGCGGGCCGCCCTGATTCGGGCAGCCCAATTTATATGTACGCGCACGGCAGTTGCGCCGGCAGCGATGTTTTTATTGCGCGTCGGTGAAGGCGATGCTGGCAACCATTTCCTCGATACGTGCGCCGTAACCCTCGGTGGCTTCCTCGGGGAACTGCGCGGTCACGCACAGTGTCAGGCCGTCGCCGGCAATAAAGTAGTAACGGTACACCACGCCGCCAGAAATCACTTCAACCGTCCGGGCCTCGGTGCCATCCTCCATGGCGAAGGTTTCAATTTCGCCCACCGTGGCCTCGGTATCCTCGGTGTAGCTCGCTTCCTGCAGGGAGGCGTCCGCATCGTCCGCCGTCAACGTGTCGGAGGGCTGCACGGTCAGAGACACATCCGCGTTGTCCAAAGGAGCGTATACGTCGGCGGCAAAGGCAATGCTTCCGTCCGCCGCGGCGCTCTCGTCCGTAGCTGCACTCTCGTCCGTAGCGGCGCTCTCATCGGTAGCGGCGCTCTCATCCGTAGCAACGCTCTCGTCGGCAGCGGCGCTCTCATCCGTAGCGGTGTTCTCCGCGGTGGTTGCATCCGTCCCCAGCGTCATATCAAACTGTGAAGACCAGCCGTCCTGCAGCCAAATGCTATATCCGGATGAGGAAGTATAAAGCGTTTCCGTAATCGTTTCCGTAATGCCTTCCACGGTTATATCGCGCTGCCGCGTCTGTGCGTCTGTTTCCGCAAGCGCCGCGCCGCCAAACATGGCGAGTGTCAAAAGCAGGGCCAACACTTTTTTCATTGCAATCATCCTTTCTGCAAATGTATTTTGCACGGGGCGCGTGCGCCGCGCCGCCAATTTGATTTTCGCGCTTTTACTGCGCCGTGGCGCAGGCTTCAAGCACGCCATCCAGAATCTCCCCGGCAATCATAGCGCTTGCCTCGCCGTGGAGTACCAGGCAATATTGCACGTCGTCCACGAACCAGGTGTAAACGTCATAACCGCCATTTTCTTCCGTCGTGCGGTATGTGACGGAAACGGCGTCTTCCCCCGCAGCCCGCTCTTGCGCAACCGGCTCGCTCATTTCCATGAACAGTCCGGAAATGTCGTCCTGCGTGCGCGCCGCGCGCAGGGTGCACTCGAGTTCGCCTGTTGTAAAGGTTGCCTCGCCGGTGGAGCCGTTGATTACGACATATTCCGCCTCGACATTCTCGGGCACGGCCACGGGGAAGCCCAACGCGGCTTCCGCTTCCGCGGCGCCGGCCATCTCCTGCCTGGGGTTGGGCACTTCCTCCGCCATCGCAAAGCCGCCTACGGCCAACAGCAACGCGAGGAGCAGGGTCAGACGCCTGAATATGTTTTCCATATGCATCCCCTCCTTTCTGGGGTACGGGAGCAGTATAGCATGCAGAAAGCATAGGAGCATGGTCTTTCCATGAACAGTTTGTAACGTTTGCCAGGACGTTTTTGCGGCGTTTACAGGGCAAAACGATGGTCGCGTTCAAACGGGATTCGGGCAGGATTGCCCTCGGCGCGGAAGATTTCCCGCCGCCCAAGGTCGTATACAACCGACCACACCGTATCCCGTCCTTCGGCGCGGTCGTACTGGCAGAGAACCCCCCGTCTGCCCGCGAGCAATGCCTGCGCCCCGGCCGCATCTGCCGGCGTGCTCTCGCGCAAGGCGCTCACGAGCGTTTCATAGCGCTGTTGGGCGAACCAATCGTCTCCATCTGGCGGCGGCGTAGCGGGAAGATCGTGAAAGGCGTTTGTGGCGCAAACCCAGGGTTGCCCCGGTTGGGGACGGACGACCGCCATTCCCAACGCGTCGCATTCGACCACGGCGATTTCCCCGCGCGCATCCGCCAGCGTCAGCGTCTGCGCCGAGCCGATGGGCGCGCTTTTGAGAAAAGCAAGCGCCTCGCGCACGGTCGCGCAGGTTTCCAGAATGCGGCGCAAAAGCATGCCCGCGTTCATCCCCGGCGCGATGGCGCGGGCGGGCGCGCTGGTCAGGCCCACGGCCAGGCCGCGTTCGTTTGCGCCGTCTTCCATTTCAATAAAGGCGGTGGTGTTGCCGGTGAAGGCGTAACCCCCGTCCGCAGGCGCGCAAAGCACGTTTGTGTTCCACGCTTCCATAGCGGTGAAAAAATCGCTGTTTCGCCCCAACAGCGCGCCTTCCGGGGTTTTTACCGCAAAACAGGAACAGGCGCGGGCAGGCGGCAGGGCGTACATGCTCCAAAGCACGGCGGCAATTTCCTCTGTATCGCAGCCCTGGCCGTCGGCAAAGCCGCGCATTTCCGCAAGCACGGCCGGAAAGTGTTTTTCGTATATAGGCAGGCAGGCGGCGGCGTAGGCAACGCGCGCCTTGTCTGGTGCAAGCGGCGTATGCTCGAGGATAAGGTGGCCTTTCCAGGCCAGAGAATGTCCCCAATCGTAACCCATGGCATAGTGCGTTCCGCGCAAGTGTGCGTGCAGCATAATTTTCGCTCCCAACATTGCTGAATTCAGACGCCGGCCGTCCGGAAAGACCATAGCATAATAAAAATTTTATTTCAAGTTAAGAATAAATTTATGTTCGGCTTATAAAAGGCGCCGCCTGTTTTTCTGCGCGGTTTTTGCTTGCCCGGCTTCGCCGCGCGTGCTATAATACCCCTGTATGGAGGAATTTTTCTATGAGCAGACTGGGCGAAACCATCCGCAACGCGCGGATACAGGCAAAAATGACGGAAAAGGCGCTGGCCAAAAAGTGCGGCATGGCCGAGGGCGTCATCAAGGATATCGAATCGGGCCGGCGCATCGTTTCCGACGACCAGGCGCAGCGCATATTGAAGATACTGGGCGTGGAAAATCCCGTCTCTGCCGAACTGGAAGTGGCGCAGGAACCGGAAGCGCCGCTGCGGCCCCGGCCGCGGCCGTACAAGCTGCCCGTTTCCGAGCCGGAGCCGCAGCCAAACGGCGACAACTCCGCCTGGCTGGACGCGCTGGGCGGCGTGGTCAAGCGCGTGCCGGTGACGGATGAAAACTCCGTGGTGATCGACCATGTGCTCGTGCCCGTGGTGGGCGGCAAAATTGAAGGCGGCGCACCGGACAAGGTGTTTTATTTCCGCTGTCCGGACGACGCTTTGCGCGGCTACCGCATCCATGCCGGCGATTTGCTTTTGTGCGTGCCCACCCAAAAGGTGGAAGACGGGGCTGTTTCCCTGTTCCTCCTGGACGGCAAGCGCGCCGCGCGCAAGGCCAACAAGCTCGACGGGGGCCGCATCCATTTGCAAAGCTACGACCGCGAGTTTGCCTCGCAAACCCTCCCCGCCGCCGAGGCGCGGGTGCTGGCCAAGTGCGTAAAGCTGGAACGGAGGCTGTAACATGCGGCTTTACTGCGATTTGCATATCCACTCCTGCCTGTCGCCCTGCGGCGACGAGTTGATGACGCCGAACAACATCGCGGGCATGGCGATGCTCAAGGGGCTGGACGCAATCGCCGTGGCCGACCACAATTCCGCCCGCAATTTGCCTGCGCTGGCCAAAACCTGCGCGGCGATGGGCGTTCTGCTGCTGCCGGCGATGGAAATTACCACCGCCGAGGAAGCGCACCTGCTGGCCTATTTCCCCACCGTGGAGGCGGCGGTGGATTTTTCCGGGGAAATCCACGCTTTTTTGCCGCCCATTCCCAACCGGCCCGACCTTTTCGGGCCGCAGCAGGTGCTCGATGAAAACGACGAACAGGTGGACACGGAGGAATTTTTGCTGCTGAACGCGCTGTCGCTTTCCCTGGACGAATTGGTGGAGCGCATCAACGCGCGCGGCGGCGCCGCCGTGCCCGCGCACATCAACCGCGGCAACAACGGCCTGCTCAATGTGCTGGGTTTTCTGTCGCCAGGGCTGGAAATTGCCGCCGTGGAAGTATGGCGGGCGCTGCCCTGCCCGCTGGACGTTTCCTCTTTGCGCGTGCTCCATTCCAGCGACGCGCATTATCTGGAAAATATGCTGGAGCGGGAAGTCTTTTACGATGTTGCTGAAAAAAGCGTAGCGGCGCTGTTTGAATACGTCAAAAGCGGCGCGCGTTAGAAAGGCCCGATCGCATGATTACATTTGAAGATATTAAAAACAATGCGGAAATCAACGCCTATATCCGCGCTGCGGACAAGGTGATGGACGCCATCGGCTATACGGAGCATTCTTTCGCCCACGTCACCCGCGCCGCCATGCAGGCGGCGGACATTCTGGAAACGCTGGGCTATTCCGAACGCACGCGGGAATTGGCCAAGATCGCCGGCTACATGCACGACATTGGCAACGCCGTCAACCGCCATGAACATGCTCTCACCGGCGCGGTGATGGCCTTCCGCATACTCGACAACCTGGGCATGCCCGCCGAAGAAATCGCTCAGGTCGTTTCCGCCATTGGCAATCACGACGAAGGCACCGGCGCGCCGGTCAACGAAATCGCCGCGGCGCTGATCCTGGCCGACAAGGGCGACGTGCGCCGCAGCCGCGTGCGCCCCCGGGCCGTGCATACCGGGGACATTCACGACCGCGTCAATTACGCGGTGGAATCCTCGTCGCTCGTCATCGGCCCCCGCCGCGATGCGGTGACGCTGTGTCTGACCATCGACACCAGCATCTGTGCGGTGATGGACTATTTTGAAATCTTCCTCACCCGCATGCTGCTCTGCCGCCGGGCGGCGGAGTTTTTGGGCCTGAAGTTCAAATTGCTCATCAACGATATAACGCTGCTCTGATTCCATTCCCCATTTCCTGCCGGTTGCCGGCAGGAAAGCAGGTTGATGAAAAAGCCTGCAGGATTAAGAAAGCAAATTTGCAGACAAGGAAACTCGCATGGCCGTAGGTGATCGCAGGCCGCAAGCGCCGCTGATACGGAAAATTCGCCGCCTGGCGCAGTTTCAGGCTGTCAAAAAGCCCATAGGAGAGCGCGAGAGGATCGAAGCCCTTTCGCGCTTTCATCGTTCCCGGCGGCAGGGTGAAAACCCTGCAGGTTTTCAAACCGACCGGTTTTGATGATTGGGAAAAATCGGCAGAATCGCCTCGTGTACGGCGGAGCGGGATGATTTGTGTGGGAAAGAATCATCTTCCAGAACAAAAAATCGTTTCCTTGCCGTTTCCGCGCCCGGAAGTCCACAGGATTTCAGCGGAAACCGACAGAGGTGGCCAACGGTGCAAAATCTTGCGGATTCTGCAATTTCGTCAAAGGCAAGACTGCCGCAGCTCAATTTTCAATTTAAGCCGCGGTACCCGGCGGGGGATATTCCCCTGTCCACCACAGGCCGTCCGAAAACTATTTTTCGGGCGAATTTTCTACACCGAATGCACATAAATCCGGGCCAAATCCGGCTTTTTGTTGTGCAAGCAGACGGTGAAAACGGGAGTTTTCAGACAGTCTGACCGGCCTGTCAAAAAAATTTTCGACAAGCTGAAACTTCGCCGCCTGGTGAAGTTTGTCGCCTTGCGACTGCATTTGACAATCCCGCAAGTTCCGGCAAATGCGCCGGGGAAGCGTAAACTGTTTCTAAATTATTATGGGCTATTTTTGCGCTTGCAGGCTTTGCCTGCGTTTGACCTCTGCCGGCAAACCGTCAGGAGGTATTTGACACGCGAATATGCCGCACAGATGGCCGCTGGTTGCAGCCATAAACGGCCGTTTCCTGCCGTTTCCTTTCCTCTGGCGCGGGCGGCGGCGCCCGTTTTCCGCATTCTGTCGCTGCTCCCGAAGGCCTTCTGCTTTCGCCATCCCTGGCGGGGAGCGTTGCCTGCAAGCGTTTTTCAAACAACTCAGTTTGTTTTCTCCAGTTTTACTTGCTTTTTCCAGCCATGGATGTTATAATACATTTGTAATAATTTCGCAAAAGGGGATCACGGGATATGAAGATTTGGTTGCGTACACTCTTGGCGCTTATGCTGTGCCTCGCGCTTGTCGCAAGCCCCTTGAGCGCATTTGCAGAGGTGCTTCCGTCCGCGTCCGCGGGGTTGGAAATCCCCCAGGCCACGCAGACGTCTTCTGCAGAGCCTGTCTCTGCGTTGGATACGCCCGTGCCGCAGACCTTGGATGCGGGCCAGCCCTCCGCCTCGGTCGTGCCGGAGCCTTCGGACTCGCCCCTGCCTTCGGACGAACCGGCGCCCTCGGACGAGCCGGCGGTTTCGAGCGAACCGTCTTCCTCGCCCTTGCCGAGCGTTTCCACAGCGCCCATCCTTCCGGCAGAAACAGAAGTCCCTGCGCCTGTGCAGGCCACGGGGCTGCGCTTCCGCGACGACGTTGTTGAAGTAACCCTTGAAGAAGCGCTTGCCGGCTTGGATTATACAAAACTCAACGCCCTGCAATATCTGCCCGAGGGGGCTGTTTACGAGCCGTTGGCGCTCAGCGTGCGCGCCTCCCGGGACGGCGCGGCCAGCGACGACATTGCTTCCTTTGTGGATTACGGCCGCAACGGCGAACGCCTGGAGGGCGACTACGCGCCTGAAGCGGTGGCCGAAGTGCGCCTGGAAGTATATCAGGCCGGCACGGTTTACGTGCGGGCGGCGCTGCGCTCCAACCAGAACGTTTATGCTGAATTCTGCCTGGTCATTCGCGACGCGGACAGCGGCGACGCCCCCGCGCCTTCGGACGAGTTGCCCAGCGAGGTGCTCGCCACTCAGGTTCCCACGCAGTCTCCCCTGCCGGTGGAATCGCTGCGCCCCGATTCGCCCGCAGCGGAAAACGGGCAGACCCCTTCCAATGGAGAAACCCCTTCCGGGGAACAAACCCCTTCGGAAGAACAAACTCCTTCCGGGGAACAAAACCCTTCGGAAGAACAAACTCCTTCCAATGAAGATTTCCTGATTCAGTTGGATCAGAGCGACCTTGCGCTGCTGGTCGGCCAGCGTCAAACCCTTACGGCTACGGTTGCAGACGGCCTTGGCGAAGTGCAATGGTCGGTTGACGCAAACGGTCAAAGCGCCGTAAGCGTGGAAAACGGCGAAGTAACCGCGTTGGGCGCGGGCGACGCCGTAATTACCGCCTCCGTCTCGGATGGAGAGGGTCAAACGCACACCGCCTCCTGCAGCGTGCACGTATCCTACGGCGAAGGCATATCCATTGCCGCTCCCGGTCTGCTCTGCCTGGGGCAGGAAGTCGCTTTTACGCTTGAAGCGAACGGCGAATTTGCCGAAGATGCGCCCTACGGCATTTCCATAGAAGGCACGGCGGCAGCGCTGGGCTCGGGCGAAAACACCCTCATAGGCGCGGCGGCCGGTCAGGCGACGCTGGTGGTCACGCGCGTGGATATGAGCGGCGTCACCCACCGCGCCGAGCATGCCCTGACCGTACTGGAAGCGTCGGAAATTACCCTGAACCTTTCGCAGACCGAGGCGGAACTGGCCGCGGGCGAAACGCTCTTATTGACGGCGGAGACCGTCCCTGAAGGCCTGCGCGTGACCTGGGCGAGCACCAATGCGGAAGTGCTCAGCGTGCAGGATGGGCTGGTTCAGGCCCTGCAAAGCGGCGAAGCCTCCATCGTCGCTACGGTGGAGGGCACGGACATCTCGGCCTCTTGCGCCGTCCGCGTATCTCCCCGGTTGGTCATCTCCGGAGCCACGTTTGACGAAAATGGCTCTACCACCCTGTTTTCCAACCGTTCTCTTACCCTGACCGCAACTCTGGAAGGCGGCCAGGGCGGCGAGGCCGTCTCTTGGACGTACGCGCCTGTGGACGGCGTTTCCATCCAGCCGTCTGAAGACGGGCAGAGCCTTGCCATACAGGCCGAAGTGGACGCGCGCGGCCGCATGCTCGCCGCCGACGGCGTCGAAGTTGTGCTGACGGTTCAGTCCGGAGAGCAGACGCTTACGCGCACGGTGGTGGTACGCCAGTGGGTGCGCGGCATTCACGTAACCAGCGCCCCGGCCTACGATCCCCTGGAGATCGACGCATTCGGTACGCGCACGCTCGTGCTTTATCTGGAGACGGGCGCAGACAACGCCGCGGCCTGTCAGCTCGTGGCCACGGCGCAGCCCGCGGGCAGCAACGCAGTGAGTTGGCAATCCACGGAGGCAAGCGTGGCCTCGGTGGACGAAAACGGCCTTGTAACCGCGCTGACGCCCGGCTTTACGTTCGTTGTCGCCACCTCTGCCGTCAATCCCGGCGCTTACTGCCTGGTGGCGGTGCGCGTGGAAGAGCGGGCCCCGCAGGTGGAGCTGGAAAATCCCCAGCGGCAAATCGGCCTGTATGGCGACGAGCCGGTGGTGTTTAACTACAACGCCAGCGTCTATCCGCAGGATTTGGAACTGATTTGGAAGAGTTCTGATGAATCCGTCGCCACCGTGGACCAGCAGGGCAACGTCTCCTGCCTGGCTCCCGGCTTCGCGCGCATATTCGTTTACTCTACAGAAACCGGTCTGGAGGAGCCTTTGGCCACGGGCGACGTGGAAGTCGTTCGCCATGTTGGCGAAATCCGTCTGCATACGGATCCCTTCCCCGGCATGAACGAGGCGGGCCTGACTCTGGCCGTGGACCAGACCATTTCCCTGGATGTGACCGTGCTTCCCGAAGCCGCTACCGAACGCGGCTACCGCATCGTCAGCGCGGACAGCAGCATGCTGCAGATCAGCGGCAACCAAATTACGGGCCTGCGCACTGGTCAAACGACCATCACCATCGCCTCTACCGACGTGCGCGAAGACGGGCAGACGCCCAGCGTGACGCGCACGCTGCCCATCACCGTGGTGCCCAGGGGCCAGGGCGTTACTTCGCTCAACCTCAGCTATTCTTCGGTCACCTGCGCTGCCAATCAAATGGGCTTTATATTGGCCAGCGTCTCTTCTTCCGCCGCGGACAAGACCGTGCGCTGGTATATCGAAGATCTGGACGTAATGGGCATACTCTCCACCACCAGCACGCGCGTGGACTTGCAGGCGACAT
The DNA here is from genome assembly GCA_904420265.1 of uncultured Clostridia bacterium. Classification (GTDB taxonomy): domain Bacteria; phylum Bacillota; class Clostridia; order Christensenellales; family Aristaeellaceae; genus Pullichristensenella. Next base: position 2,259 of record CAJFUU010000039.1, on the reverse strand, counting down.
CCAAATCCGGCTCGACCACGCTCTATGCCATCTCTTCCAGCGGCATCGTGCGCTCCTGTACCATTATCGTACAGCCGCAGAAGGCCACGGCCCTGCGCCTGATCAATCCCATCAACGGCTTGGAGTGCACTTCCTTCGGGGCTACGCTGTATGTCGGAGAAACCTTCACGGTTGACACCGTGCTCTATCCCGCGGACATCTCCCTGGAGGAAGACCGCGCCGTGGAGTGGCGCTCGGAAAACAATGCCGTGGCCATGGTTGGCAACAGCGGCCAGGTGTACGCCGTGGGCGCCGGTTCAACCAACCTCTATGTGCGCACCAATACCAACCAGATTTGCCGCGTCTCCGTTACGGTGCTCAACCCCTCCGTACAGGCGCGAATCGACGTGGACGGCCCGATTCAGGCCTATCTGGGCGGCAGTATGGATTTGGAATACACGCTTTACTTCAACGGCGCTACCGATGAAGACCCCACCCTTTACGAGTTGGAGCCGCTGCTGGGCGAGTCTTACGACAACATCCACTATGCGCCCAGCCCCATTGCCAGCCAGTATGACTTCGTGTCGGTGGACTACTCGCTGTTCTCCATCCCGGCGGGCAATGTCGGCGTTTACTGGGCCTCGGCCAATTCCTCCATCGTCAGCATCGACCAGAATGGCCGTATCACGCCTGTGAGCGCGGGTCAAACGCAGATCGGCTTGCGGCCGCGCTCTTCCAGCGCGTTTACCTCCATCGTTGACATCACAGTACAGGTGCCGCCGGCACTGGAATTGGCTGTGTATGACGCGGACGGCCTGCCCGTGGACGCGCTAACGCTGACCTACGGCGGCGGGGTGGACGCCTCGCGCCAGCTTACCGCCGAAATCACCGGGGGGGAGGGCGAATTTGACGTCGTCTGGACTTCGGACAACAAACGCGTCGCCACCGTGGATGATACCGGCCTGGTGACCGCCACCGGCATCGGCACGACCACCATATACGCCTCCATTGGCGGTGCGCTCGCGCAACCGGTCGAAGTCACCGTCGCCCGCAGAGACGGAACCTCCAACATCACCTACCGCGCGCTGATTGTGGCCAGCTTTCAAACGCCCGGACAGGCGGGCTACCTGAACTTTGGCAAGAACAGCACCGACATGGTTTACAACACCATTTCTTCCAGCAATGTGGATGGAGGCCGCTATATCATTACCTACACCAATTCCGTTCGTTCCGCTGCGGACTTCGAGTCCGCCGTACGCGCGGCCTTTGCCGATTCGAAGGAGGGCGACGTCAACCTCATCTTCACGCATTCGCACGGCACGGTCAGCAACGGCGAATACATCTGGCAAATTGGCGGAACCAGCAGTTACGTCACTGGCTCGCAAATCGTCAGCTATGCCGACCTTTACGCCCAGGGGCACACCGTTTTGTGCATCGACTCCTGTGGCTCTGGCAACTCCTCTGGAAACAATTCCATTATCCAGCGCGTGAAGGCGGCAGATGTGGGGCGGATGGGCGCGAACAGCATGTCCATCATTACTTCGACCGATGCGTTTAACACATCCGGTTATCTGGCTACCTCCGGCAATGTGGCGGTTGATTTCTTCGCCCAGGGCTTTGCCAACGCCATACGCGGCGCGGGTTCGCTGTCCATGACCGACGCCATACGCGCCATTCAGGCCGCGACCCACAGCGCCTATGCCGACGCGCAGCTTCGCTACGGCGCCGGTTCCACCATTGGCGTCAACAACGTGCAAACCTACATCTCTTCCAAGGCGGATTGGGTGCCCCTGTTCGGCTAAACACGCCGCTTGTGTTCGCGCAAAAGCCCTTTCTTTGAACGTCGAAATGGAAGCAAAAGCGCCTCTGCACATCGCAGAGGCGCTTCAATGTTGTCAGGGCCAACAGACTGCCAGAGTGATGAAAAAGCCCGCAGACAAGAAAGCAAACTTGCAGACAAGGGAACCCATACAGACATAAGTGGCCGCAGACCGCAAGCGCGGCTGACGCAGGAAGCGAAAATTTCCTCTGATTTCTTCTTGATCAGGGCAATTTTTGCGTTTGCGGCCCTCGTCTGCGCTCTGAAGCGCCGCGGACTGTTCCCGGCGGCGGTTCCAATCAAGATCGGCCAAACACCTGCGGAGCCATACGGCAAATAAAATTGCTTTCACTTTTGTGAAAGCAACGGGCGATCAAGAGACCGCGCAGAGCGACTGCTAAAATCCGATCCGTCGCCACGCGACCTGCAAACCGACAAATTTGCAGCTTTCGCGGCGAATC